>NZ_JFHO01000094.1:0-44614 GCF_000724705.2 Acidiphilium sp. JA12-A1 | reverse complement strand
CGCCGATCGGCGCCGCGTCCGCGCGCGCCGTCCGCCCTGCCGCGCCGCCGCCGGCGGATTCGAAATCCGCGGCTACGCCTCCCAGCTCGCGCATCTGCTGAACCAGCCCGAAATGGCGGCGATCCTCGCCGCCGACCCGCGCTTCGGCCGCGCCGTCCGCCCGCTCTGCCACCTGCTCAGGATTCCGCTGCCGGCCGCGCTGGCCCCGCAACCGATTTTGCTCCGCCGCCCCGAACCCGCCAGCGGAACGCCCTCGCAGCGGCCCTGCAACCACTCTTCCGCGCCGGCAGCGGATCGGGCGGCGCCATCTCCCCCGCTTGCCGTCGCCCTCCGCCCGTCCGGATAACGCCGGGGCGGCGCTTACATTCAGCCCTCTGCCAGAACGTCCCTGATCGCCCCGGTCAGGCGCGCCAGTTCATCCTGCGCGATGGTCAGCGCCGGGGTGAGATAGACGATGTCGCGGAACGGCCGGATCCACGCCCCGCGCGCGACGAACCGCTCCCGCAACCCCGCCGGATTCTTGATCCGCCCCAGCTGCACCACGCCGATCGCCCCCTTCACCCGCACATCGACCACGCCGGGCAGCCCCCGGCACGGTTCCAGCCCCTCGCGCAGCCAGGCCTCGATTTGCCTGGCCTGCCCCAGCCGGTCCTCGGTCTCGAACAGGTCGAGCGAGGCATTCGCCGCGGCGCAGCCCAGCGGATTGGCCATGAAGGTCGGCCCGTGCATCAGCGCCTTCATCGGGTCCTCGCCGAGAAACGCCTCGTACAGGTCGCGATGCACCACCGTCGCCGCCAGCGGCGAGGTGCCGCCCGTCAGCGCCTTCGACAACGTGACGATATCCGGCACGACGCCCGCCTGCTCGAAGGCGAACATCGTTCCCGTCCGCCCGAACCCAGTGAAGATCTCGTCGAAGATCAGCGTCAGCCCGTATTGGTCCGCCGCCGCCCGCAGCCGCCGCAGCACGGCGTCGTCGTGAAACACCATGCCGCCCGCCCCCTGCACCAGCGGCTCGACGATGATCCCCGCGAGCTCCCCGGCGTGCCGCTCCAGCAGCGCCATGAAAACCTGCTCCGACTCCGCATCCCGGGGCAGGGGGGCGATCACATGCTCCTGCAACAGCCCGGCGAACAGCGCGTGCATCCCTTCCTCCGGGTCGCACACCGCCATCGTCGCCAGCGTGTCGCCATGATACCCGTCGCGGAAGGCAAGGAATTTGTGCCGCCCGCGCTCGCCGCGATTGAGCCGCGCCTGCACCGCGACCTTCATCGCCACCTCCACCGCGACCGAGCCGGAATCGGTGAAGAACACCCGCTCCAGCCCGTCCGGCATCATCCCGGCCAGCCGCGTCGCCAGCCGATAGGCCGGCTCGTGCGCCAGCCCGCCGAACATCACATGCGGCATCGAATCGAGCTGGGCCGCGACAGCCTCACGGATATGCGGATGATTGTAGCCATGGCACGCCGTCCACCAGGAGGCGACGCCGTCGATCAGCACCCGCCCGTCGGCCAGATGGATTCTTGCGCCCTCCGTCCGCACCGCCGGCAGCGGCAGCGGCGCGGTCTGCATCTGCGCATAGGGCAGCCAGACATGCCGCCAGCCGCGCTCCAGCCAGTCGCTCACGAAAGCTTCGTCATCCCGAGCCTGTCGAACAGCGCATTGTCCCGCGCGACCGCGGGGTTCGCCGTGGTCAGCAGCGTGTCGCCATAGAAAATCGAGTTCGCCCCGGCGAGGAAGCACAGCGCCTGCGCCTCGTCGCTCAGCGCCTCCCGCCCGGCCGACAGCCGCACCCAGGATCTCGGCATGGAAATCCGCGCCGCCGCGATGGTGCGGACGAAATCGATCGGGTCGATCGGCGCGCTCTCGCCAAGCTTCGTGCCCTTCACCGCGACCAGCGCGTTGATCGGCACGCTCTCCGGCGGCGGGTCGAGATCGGCGAGCGTCGCCAGCAGCCCGGCCCGGTCGTCGAGATCCTCGCCCATCCCGATGATCCCGCCGCAGCAGATATTGATCCCCGCATCCCGCACCGCCGCCAGCGTATCCAGCCGGTCCTGGTAGGTGCGGGTGGTGATGATGCTGCCGTAGAATTCCGGCGAGGTGTCGAGATTGTGGTTGTAATAGTCGAGTCCGGCCGATTTCAGCCGCGCCGCCTGGTCCGGCCGCAGCATCCCGAGGGTGACGCAGGTTTCCATCCCCAGCGCCTTCACCCCCTCGACCATCGCCGCCACCCGGTCGAGATCGTGATCCTTGGGCGAGCGCCAGGCCGCCCCCATGCAGAAGCGCTGCGCCCCGGCCTCCTTCGCCCGCCGCGCCGCTTCCAGCACCGGGGCGATGTCCATCAGCTTCGAGGCCTTCACCCCCACGTCGAATTCCGCGCTTTGCGGGCAATAGCCGCAATCCTCCGGGCAGCCGCCGGTCTTGATCGAGAGCAGGGTGGAAATCTGCACCTGGGTCGGGTCGAAATGCTGCCGGTGCACCGTCTGCGCCTGGAAGATCAGCTCGGGCAGCGGCAGCGCCAGCAGGGCGGCGATGCGCGCCCGCGTCGGGGACGGCGCGGCAGCGGCGGTGGCGGTGGAAGAATCGAGTGCGATGGACATGGCAAGCTCCGATTTGCCCCAAGGGGTCGAACCGGTGATAAACGCTGCATCCGCGTTCGTGAAGCTTTTGCGGCAGATTGAGACAGGATGACCACGCTCGACCAGTTCGCGACCGACAAGCTCGCCCGCCTCGAGGCCGGCGCCCTCCGCCGCCGCCTGCGCCCGACCGCCCGCGCCGCCGGCGCGGTGCTGGAGCGCGACGGGCAGCGGCTGATCTCGTTCTCCTGCAACGACTATCTCAACCTCTCCACCCACCCGGCGGTGATCGACGCCGCGATCGACGCCGCCCGCCGCCACGGCGCCGGCGCCGGCGCCTCCCGCCTCGTCACCGGCGACCATCCGCTCTATTGCGCGCTCGAGGCGCGCCTCGCCGCGCTGAAACAGACGGAAGACGCCGTGGTGTTCGGCTCGGGCTTCCTCGCCAATACCGGCATCATCCCGGCGCTGATGGCGCGGGAGGATGCGATCTTCGTCGACGAGCTCGCCCATGCCTGCATCTGGGCCGGCGCCCGCCTGTCCGGCGCCGCGCTCCACGTCTTCCGCCACAATGACCTTGCGCATCTCGCCGAACTCCTCGCCGCCCATCGCCAAGCCGCCCGCCACGCGATGGTGGTGACCGACGGCGTCTTCTCCATGGATGGCGACCTCGCGCCCGTCGGCGAGATGCTCGCCTTGGCCAAGGCGCATGACGCCTGGCTGATGACGGACGATGCGCACGGCATCGGCGTCATCAACGAAGGGCGCGGCTCGGCTCACGGCCATGACGTGCCGTTGCAGATGGGCACGCTGTCCAAGGCGGTGGGCAGCTATGGCGGCTATCTCTGCGCCTCGCACGTGGTGTGCGAGCTGATCCGCAACCGTGCCCGCAGCTTCGTCTACACCACCGGCCTGCCGCCGGCGGTGGTCGGCGCCTCGATCGCAGCCCTCGACCTGATCGCGAACGATCCCGCAATGTGCGCCGCCCCGCTCGCCCATGCCCGCCGCTTCTGCGCCGCCCTCGGCCTGCCGCCGGCCGAAAGCCCGATCGTGCCGCTCCTGCTCGGCACCGCCGAGCGCGCCCTCGCCGCCCAGGCGGTGCTGGAGGGGGAGGGCTTCCTGGTCGCCGCCATCCGCCCGCCCACCGTGCCCGAGGGTACGGCGCGGCTCCGCTTCGCCTTCACCGCCGACCACGCGCCCGGCGACATCGACCGTCTGGCCCAACTTGTCCGCGACAGAATCATGGTGAGCGCATGAGCCATTTCTTCATCACCGCCTCCGGCACCGAGATCGGCAAGACGCATGTCGCCGCCGGCATGATCCGTCACTGGCGGGCCGGCGGCGTTCCCGCGCGGGCGCTCAAGCCGGTGGCCAGCGGCTACCAGCCGGCGCTCTCGGCGTCGAGCGATGCCGGCATCCTGCTGCGGGCGATGGGCAGTTCGATGCTGAACGACGAGGCGGTCGCCGCAATCTGCCCCTGGCGGTTTCCCGACCCGATCTCGCCGGACATGGCGGCGGCACGCAGCGGCCGGCGCATTCCGTTCGACGACCTTGTTGCCTTCTGCCAGGCCGATATGGCCGGCGCGGCCGGCCCGATGCTGGTCGAGGGGGTCGGCGGCGCGATGGTGCCGCTGGATGAAACGCACACCGTGCGTGACTGGATCGGCGCCCTCGGCCTCGAGGTCGTGCTGGTCGCCGGCGGCTATCTCGGCACGATCAGCCACACGCTTTGCACCGTCGAGGCGCTGCGCGCGCGGGAGATCGCGATTGCCGCGATCGTGATCAACCCGATGGAGCCGCTGCCGGTGCCGGTCGAGCGCACGCGGGAGTCGCTGCTGCGGCATCTCGGCGCCACCCCGCCGCCGGTCTTCATCGACGATACGCCGGACTGGCACGCCTGGCTCGACGAGGCCGCCCGCCGCTGAGTCGCCGGATGATACGAACGGCGTGTTGACACCCCCCGAAATCCTATATACCGGTTATTGAAAATCTGCATGGGGAGACCGACGGATGCGCGCTCTTGTGCCCGATTGCCCTTGCAGGCGGCAGGCTGAGTGGCTTCTGTTCTGGTCTCGTTCCCGCACGGCCCACGGGTTCGCCCGGCGCCGGCGTGACACGGCGGGCCACGACCGCGACGGAAGTGGCTTCAGGCCCGGATCGGTCCGGAAAATTCACAAACACTAGGGGAAACAAATCCAATGGTCAGAAAACTCCTTTTTGGCGCCGGCATGATTGCGCTGTCGTGCGGGCTGGGTGTCGCGCACGCGGCCTCGGGCACGATCGAGATCGGCATGATCGCGGACATGACCGGACCGGCGGCGCTCAGCGGGCAGCACAAGGTCGATGGCGCGAAGCTCGCCGTTGACGAGATCAACGCCCATGGCGGCATCAACGGCAAGAAGATCAAGCTGATCGTCGAGGACGATCGCGGGCAGAACCAGGCCGGCGTCTCGGCCTATCAGAAACTTGCGGCGAACCAGAATATCGTCGCGATCATCGGCTCGATCCGCAGCACCATCGTGCAGGCGACGCTGCCTTACGTCGCGCGCTACAAGATTCCGACCATGATCGGCGGCACCGATCCGAAGCTGACGCATGTGGGCAACCAGTGGGTGTTCCGCTTCCGCCCGAACGATACCTATGCCTCGGCGACGATGGCCCAGTATGCGGTAAAGACGATGGGCAGCAAGAAGGTTGCCATTCTTTACGACACCGACGCCTTCGGCTCGGCCGGCAATCAGCTGCTCAAGGCGGCGCTCGTGAAGGACGGCGCGAAAGTGGTCAGCGACCAGGGCTACACGACCGCGACGCGCGACTACACCTCGTTCCTTGAAAAGATCAAGAACTCCGGCGCGGATACGCTGGCCACCTACATGACGAATTCGGAGGACGAGGCGCAGATGCTCAAGCAGCTGCGCCAGCTCGACCTCAAGGTGAAGATCATCGGGTCCACCTCGATCGCGACGGCGGTGTGCATCCAGCTTGCCGGGTCGGCGGTCGACGGCACCTACGGCGTTTCCGATTTCGTGGCGGACGGCAATGACGCGGCGAAGGCGTTCACCAAGCTCTATGTCGCGAAATATCACAGCCAGCCCGACGTGTTCGGCGGTTGGGTGTATGACGCGATGAACGTCCTGAGCCGGGTGATCGCAAAGGACGGCACCGCGCCGGCGGCGATCCAGAAGGGCATTCGCGCGGTGAAGGGCTATCACGGCGTCGAGGGCACCTACAATTTCGACGCGAACGGCGACGGGCTGCACGGCTATTGGGTGGTGAAGATGCAGCACCAGAAGGTCATCCCGATCAAATACGTCGGCTGAAGGCCGCGCGCCGTCCGGGCAGGGTCGTGGCCCGGACGGCGTTCGCCGTTATCGTGACGGAATGAAAAACCAGCTGCCCGGGATATCGTCTGCGTGTTCTCCGAATTCATCCAGCTGACCATCGCGGGGCTTGCGGTCGGCAGCATCTATGCGCTGATCGCGCTCGGCTTCGTGCTGATCTACACCTCGGTCAACGTGGTGAATTTCGCCCAGGGCGATTTCGCGATGATCGGCGCCTATTTCATGGTCAGCCTCGTCGTCGTGCTGCATCTGCCCTGGTGGCTCGCGCTTCTGCTCGCGGTGGCGGGAACCGGCGTGGTCGGCGCGCTGTTCCAGTTGCTGATCTTCCAGCCGGTGCGCAACCGGCCGCGCAACTTCCTGCCGGTGATGATCGCCACTGTCGGCGCCTCGGTCTTTCTCGAACAGGCGTTCCTGCTGATCTATGGACCGATCCCGTACCAGCTGCCGCCGATCTTCAAGGCGCAGTCGGTCGCGTTGCTCGGCGTGCACGTCTATCCGCAATATATCGTCATCATCGTCGTCACCGCCGCCATGGTGGCGCTGCTGAACTGGTTCCTCGAACGGACCAAGCTCGGCAAGCAGTTGCAGGCGACGGCGCAGGACCCGGACACCGCGCGGCTGATGGGAATCCGCGTGGCGTGGATGGCGGCGCTGACATTCGCCATCAGCACCGCGCTGGGCGGGCTGGCGGGTTTGCTGATCGCACCCGTCTACACGGTGACGGCGACGATGGGCTCGACCATCGCGCTGAAGGCGTTCGCCGCGGCGATCGTCGGCGGGTTCGGCAGCATGAAGGGCGCCATCGTCGGCGGGCTCGGCATCGGGCTGATCGAAACCTACGGCGCGACCTATATTTCGGGATCGTATCGTGATGCGTTTCCGTTCATCGTGCTGATCCTGTTCCTGATCTTCCGGCCATACGGGCTGTTCGGTGAAAAAGTCTCGCAGAAGGTCTGACCGGCGCGCCGGCGGCTTCAGGGAAACGACAACATGACCAGGTCGATCGCCAAGTTCCTGCCCTTCATCGCGCTGCTCGTGCTGATTCCCTTCCTGCTGCCGGGCGGGCGGCTGGGCTCGTATTATCTCACGCTGCTGATCCTCTCGCTGTCCTACGCCGTCGCGGCCCTGGGGCTGACCGTTCTGCTCGGCTATTCGGGGCAGATCTCGCTGGCGCAGGCTGCGTTTTTCGGGATCGGCGCCTATACGTTCTCGATCCTCGCGGTGAACCACCACATCGGCTACTGGAGCGCGGCGCTGGCGGCGGTGGCGGTGACGACCGGGTTCGGCCTGTTCCTCGGCGCGATCTCGCTCAGGCTCGCCAGCCACTATCTCGCGCTGGTGACGATCGGCTTTCAGATCATCACCGAACTCGTGCTGAACAACTGGAACGCGGTGACCGACGGCGCCGACGGGATTTCCAACATCCCCCGGCCGAGCCTGTTCGGCTACGCGATCAACAGCGATCACGGGTTCTATTTCATCTCCGTCGCGGTGCTGGTGCTGGCGAGTTATGTCGTGTTCCGCCTGCGCCATTCGCGGCTGGGCGGGGCGCTGTTCGCCCTGCGCGAGGACGAGATCGCCGCTTCGGCAAACGGGATCAGCCTGTTCCGGACCAAGGTTCTCGCCTTCGCCGTCTCCGCGGCGCTCGCCGCGATGGGCGGGATTCTCTACGCTTCCGGCTCGCTCTATATCAGCCCGAACGTCTTCAATTTCTATCAGTCGGTCTCGTTCTTCGCGATGGCGCTGGTGGGCGGGCAGGCCTCGATCGTCGGCACCACGCTGGGTGCGGGGCTGATCACCTTCCTGCCGGAAGTGCTGCGCTTCCTGCATGCCTATTACATCGCGGTCTATGGCGTGCTGGTCGTCGTCGTCGTGCTGTTCATGCCGGAAGGGCTGTACGGGTTGCTGCTCCGCGGCGTCGGCGCGGTGGCGACGCTGGTGGCGGGCCGGCGGCGCTCTGACGAGGAAGAGGTGGCGCATCTCGAGGCCGGCGCCGTGCCCGAGCGGCCGGTGGCCTCGGACCGGCCGCTTCTGGAAATTCGCGATCTGGCCAAGCATTTCGGCGGCATCAAGGCGGTCAACGGCGTGTCGCTCACGGTCAACCGGGGCGATGTCGCGGTGCTGATCGGGCCGAACGGATCGGGCAAGACGACGGTGCTGAACGTGCTGAGCGGGATCTATACGGCGACGGCGGGATCGATCGTCTATGACGGGAAGGAGATCACCAATCTCGGCCCGGCGCGGATCAACCGGCTCGGCATTTCCCGCACCTTCCAGAACATCCGCCTGTTCCCCGAACTCACCGCGTTGGAAAATGTGGCGGTCGGTTATTACCGGCGCGGCACGGTCGGGCTTGCGGGCGCGTTGCTCTCGCGGCCGCGCGGCTATCGCGAGGAACGCGAGGCGATGGAAAAGGCGAGGGAAACGCTGCATTTCCTCGGTTTCGCCCGGCTCGGCGTGAAGGCGAAGAACCTGCCGTACGGGCAGCAGCGCATCGTCGAGATCGCGCGGGCGATCGTCTCCGGCCCCGAACTCCTGCTGCTCGACGAGCCGGCGGCGGGGATGAACCACGAGGAAACCGAGGTGCTGTCGCAGATCCTCTACCGGATCCATGCGCGGGGGATGACGATGCTGCTGATCGAGCACGACATGAGCTTCGTCTCCAGTGTTGCGACGCGGGCCTATGTGATGGATTTCGGCCAGAAGATCAGCGAGGGTTCGGTGAAGCAGGTGCTGTCGGATCCTGCCGTGATGAAGGCGTATCTGGGTGACGATGTCGAATATGCTTGAGGTCAGCAACATCCAGTCGCGCTATGGGCAGGTGACCGCCCTGCACGATATCAGCATCGAGGTGCGCGCGGGCGAGGTCGTCGCCCTGCTCGGCGTGAACGGCGCCGGCAAGTCGACCACGCTCAAGACGATTTCCGGTCTGCTGCACCCGACGCGCGGCGAAATCCGTTTCGAGGGCGAGCGGATCGACCGGATGGCGCCGGAGGCGATCGTCCGCCGCGGCATCGCGCATGTGCCGGAGGGGCGGCACGTGTTCCCGGGGCTTACCGTGCGCGAGAACCTGATCATGGGCACGTCGAACCGGAAGGTGTCGCGCGCCGAAACCGAGCGGGACATCGAGGGGATTCTCGAAATCTTCCCCGATCTGAAGCGGCTTTACACGCAGATGGGCTGGTCGCTCAGCGGCGGGCAGCAGCAGATGCTGGCGATCGGCCGAGGGCTGATGGCGAAGCCGCGCCTGCTGATGCTGGACGAGCCCTCGCTGGGCCTCGCGCCGGTCATCGTCAAGCAGGTGTTCGCGACGATCGCGCGGATCAACGCCGAGGGGATGACGGTGCTGCTCGTCGAACAGAACGTCAATCTCAGCCTGAAGGTCGCGCATCGCGCCTATCTGCTGGAGACCGGGCGGATCGTGCGGGCGGACACGAGCGAGGCGCTGCGCGCGGACGAGGGGTTCCGCGCGGCGATGCTGGGTGCTGGCGCCCACTGACGCCGGCGCCGCGGCCACATGAGATTTCGCCAGGCGGTCACACGAAACTTCGCCTGGCTGTCACATGAAACCTCACTTGGCGGTCACATGACCGCGCCGACCTGCCAGGGCACGAATTCGTTGTCGCCATAGCCGAGCCGTTCGGATTTCGTGCGCGCGCCGGAGGCGACGTCGAGCAGGTGGCGGAAGATTTCCTCGCCCTTTTGCGCGATCGTCGTGCCGGAGAGGATGTCGCCGCAATCGATGTCCATGTCGGTTTCCATGCGGCGGTAGAGATCGCTGTTGGTGGCGAGCTTGATCGAGGGCACCGGCTTGCAGCCGAAGGCCGAGCCGCGGCCGGTGGTGAAGCAGAGGATGTTGGCGCCGCCGGCAACCTGGCCGGTGACCGAGACCGGGTCGTAGCCCGGCGTGTCCATGAAGACGAAGCCGCGCTCGGTGACCGGCTCGGCATAGCGGTAGACGGCGGTGAGCGGCGTGGTGCCGCCCTTGGCGACGGCGCCGAGGGATTTCTCGAGAATGGTGGTCAGCCCGCCGGCCTTGTTGCCGGGCGAGGGGTTGTTGTTCATCTGCCCGCCGGTGCGGGCGAGATAGTCGCGCCACCAGTCGATCCGCGCCAGCAGGTCGTCGGCGATGCGGCGGCTCGCGGCGCGATGGACGAGAAGATGCTCGGCGCCATAGATTTCCGGCGTC
This sequence comes from Acidiphilium sp. JA12-A1, assembly GCF_000724705.2. Lineage (NCBI taxonomy): Bacteria > Pseudomonadati > Pseudomonadota > Alphaproteobacteria > Acetobacterales > Acidocellaceae > Acidiphilium > Acidiphilium sp. JA12-A1. Next base: position 34,511 of record NZ_JFHO01000094.1, on the reverse strand, counting down.
TCCGACAGGATCGCGGTGCCGCCGTGGCGCACCAGGATATCCGCCGCCTCGCCGAGTGCGGGGTTGGCGGTGAGGCCGGAATAGGCGTCCGACCCGCCGCATTGCAGGGCGAGGATGAGATGCGAGGCGGGCAGGGGCTCGCGCCGCGCGGCGTCGGCGCGGGGCAGGATCTCGCGCAGCGCGGCAAGCCCGGCCTCGATCGTCGCGGGCGTGCCGCCGGAGTCCTGGATCGTCATCCAGTGGAAGCGGGGATCGTCCTTCAGCCCGTAGCGGGCGGTCATCCGCGCGATCTGCAGCACCTCGCAGCCGAGGCCGATGAACAGCACGCCGGCGACGTTCGGGTTGCAGGCCGCGCCCCAGAGCGTGCGTTCCAGCAGCTCGTAGCCCTCGCCATCGGCCGCCATGCCGCAGCCGGTGCCGTGGGTGAGCGGAACGATGCCGTCGACATTCGGAAACCCGTCGAGCAGCCCGCTCCGCTCCGCCCGCAGCGCGATCTGGCGGGCGACGGTCGCGGCACAGTTCACCGAGCTCAGGATGGCGATGTAGTTGCGCGTGCCGACCTGGCCGTTGGCGCGGCGGAAGCCCATGAACGTCGCCGGCGCGGCGACGGGTTCGACCGGCTTCACCTCGCCGAGCGTGTAGTCGCGCGCGAATTCGTGAACCTCGACATTGTGTTCGTGCACCCAGGCGCCGGGCGCGATGGCCTCCTTCGCGAAGCCGATGATCTGGCCGAACTTGCGCACCGGCGCGCCGGCCTCGATCGGGGCGGCGGCGATCTTGTGCCCCCGGGGGATTCGCGCCGAGGTCACCAGGCCCTCGGCGACGCCGGTGCCGGATGCGATCGGCTCGATCGCCACGAGGACATTGTCGGCGTCGTTCAGGCGCACGGTGGTGGGAGCGTTCATGGGTCTGGTTCCGTTTCTCGCCCTGGCGCGGGGCGGTGGTCCGCCCCGGGTCGTTGAATGAAATATACCGGTATGTATTTTTCCGATAAACGGCAAGCCGGTCAAGCGCCGGCCGGCCGTCCCGCGCGCTGCGCCACCTCGCCGGCATCGGGCGAGAAATAGTCGCGCCGCTCGGCGATCAGCAGGCGCACGGTTTCGAACACCCGGTCGAGATGCGTCTGCATCGCGGCGGCGGCGCGCTCGGAATCGCGCCGCATCAGCCCGTCGAAGATCGCCTGGTGCTCGGCGAGCACGGTTTCGGCGTGGTGCGGGCGCGGGAAGCCGAGGCGGCGAATGCGGTCGAGCTGCGCCTTGGCGCCGTTGATGATGCGCCAGACCGTGGGCGAGGCGCCGCATTCGCTGATGAGGCGGTGGAAATCCTCGTCCAGCAGATAGAACTCGTCGAAATCGCGGGCGGCGGAAGCCTTGCGCTGGGCGGCCATGTTGGCGGCGAGCGCGCGCTCGAAGGCGAGGTTCATCCGCGATGCGGCGAGCCGCACCACGCGCATCTCCAGCGCGTCGCGCACCATCTGGCCGTCGAACGCGTCCTGGATATGGATGGGGGCGACGCTGGTGCCCGAACTCGGCACCACGGTGACGAGGTTTTCCGCCGCGAGCTGCAGGATCGCCTCGCGCAGCGGCGTGCGCGAGATGCCGAGCCGGGCGCAGATTTCGCGCTCGTTGATCGCCGCCCCGGGCGGCAGCTTGAGCTGGACGATGCCGTTGCGGATGATCGTGTAGATCTGCGCGGTCTTGCCGATCGCGGGGTCGAGCCGGAGCGCGCCGAGCGAGGCGAGGAACGGATCTTCCGCCGCGGGGTTTCCGGTTTCGGCGGGCTGCTTGCGGGGGCGCGGCATGAATCTCCCTGACGTGGTGCGCCCGGAAGGATCTGACCGGCATGGACGCAAGGCGTTTTGCACCGATCATACCGGGGGCGCGACATGTTTGACAGTCGTGATTTACCAATATACCGGTATTTCGGGAGGGTCGATACATGGACGGTCTGCCGGCGCGCGAGGGGAACATGAAACGGGCGCTGGAGGGGCGGGTTGCGGTCGTCACCGGCGCCGGCGGCGCGATCGGCGCGGCGGTGGCCCGCGCGCTCGCGGCCGAGGGGGCGGTGCTCGTGCTGGTGGACATCGCCGCCGGGAAGCTGGCCGCGACCGGCGCCGAACTCGGCGCTGCGGCGCGGGTGGTCGTGGCCGATCTCGGCGATCCGGACGCCATCGCCGCGGCGGCTGCCGTCGTGAACGATAAGGGCGGCGCCGACATTCTCGTCAACAATGCCGGCATTCTCTCGAACCGCAAGATCGACGCGACCGATCTCGCCGAATGGCGGCGCGTGCAGGCGGTGAATCTCGACGGCGCCTTCCTGCTCACCCGCGCCCTGCTGCCGGCGATGCGGCGGAAGGGCTGGGGGCGGATCGTGAATATCGCCTCCTACGCGGCGAAATGCGGCGGGCTGACGGCGGGCACGGCCTATACGGTGTCGAAGGCGGGGCTGGTGGGGCTGACCTTTTCGGTCGCCCGCGAGGTGGCCGCCGAGGGGATCACCGTCAACGCCATCGCGCCGGCCTACGTGATGTCGCCGATGGTGTCGGAAATGCTGACCGAGGCGCAGCGCGCCGAACAGCTTGCGCAGATCCCCGTCGGCCGGTTCTGCCGGCCGGAGGAAGTGGCGCATGCGGTGATGTTCCTGGCCTCGCCGCTGGCGGCCTCGATCACCGGCGAGGTGATCGACATGAACGGCGGATTGCAGTTTGACTGACGGGCCGTTATCTCCGGCGCGGCTCGCGTCGCTGCCGGCGGACATCGCCCGCCCGGGCTATGACCGCGATGCGGTGCGGACCGGCATCCTGCATCTCGGCCCAGGCGCGTTCCACCGGGCGCACCAGGCGGCCTTCACCGAGGATTGCCTTGCGGCGGGCGAGACGGCGTGGGGGATTCTCGGCGCCTCGCTGCGCAGCGCGGGCACGCGGGACGCGCTGGCGCCGCAGGATTTCCTCTACACGCTGGCGCTGCGCGAGGGCGGGCGAGAGGCGTTGCGGGTGGTGGGCGCGCTGCGGGGCATTCTCGCCGGCGCCGATGCGCCGCGCGCGGTGCTGGCGGCGCTGGACGATCCGGCGATCCGTATCGTCACGCTCACCATCACCGAGCGCGGCTATGGTTGCGATGTCGCGCGCGGGGAGCTCGACGAGGGCGATGCGGATGTCGCCCACGATCTCGCCGCGCCGGATGCCGCGCCGCGCAGCGTGCCGGGGTTGCTCGCCGCCTCGCTGTGGCGGCGGCGGCGGGCGGGGATCGCGCCGTTCACGCTGCTCTCCTGCGACAATCTCGCCGGCAATGGACGTGTGCTGCACGCGGCGGTGACGCGGATGGCGGCGCGGCGCGATCGCGGGTTCGGCGATTTCGTGGCGGCGGAAGTGGCCTGCCCGTCGAGCATGGTGGACCGGATCGTGCCGGCGACGACGGCGGAGGACCGGGCGCGGATCGCCGCCCGTCTCGGCTGCGCCGATGCCGCACCGGTGGTCGGCGAGCCTTTCGCGGAATGGGTGATCGAGGACCGGTTCCCGACCGGGCGGCCCGGCTGGGAGCGCGCGGGGGCGCGGTTCGTGACCGACGTCGCGCCGCATGAGCGCCGCAAGCTGCGGCTGCTGAACGGCGCGCACACGATGCTCGCCACGATCGGGCCGGGGCTCGGCTGCGCCACGGTGGCGGAGGCGGTGGCGCATGAACGGCTCTCGCCGGTGCTGGCGCGGTTCTGGGCGGAGATGGCGGCGACGCTGCCGGCGGAGACCGACGCCGCCGCCTATTGCGCGCGGCTGCGGGCGCGGTTCGGCAACACGGCGCTGCGGCACGAACTGGCGCAGATCGCCCTGGGATCGGCGCAGAAACTGCCGCAGCGAATCCTGCTGCCCTGCCTCGAGCGCTGGCGCGCGGGGCGGGCCTCGCCGGTGCTGATCGCGGTCATCGCCGCCTGGCTGCGCGGCGCGGCGGCGGGCGGCGACCCGCTCGACGGGCTCGCCCGGCGCGAGGTTTTTGCCGCCGACGAGTGGCGCGCGCCGCCGCTTCGGGGCATGATCGCCGAGGAATGCGGCGCGATGGCGCGGCAGGGGCTGGCGGCGCGGCTCGACGCGCTCTGCCGCGCGCCGGACTGACAAGGGGAAAGGGCAGGGCGATGGAAGAAACCTGGCGCTGGTTCGGGCCGGAAGATCCGATCCCGCTCGAGCATGTGCGGCAGGCGGGGGCGACCGGCGTGGTGACGGCGCTGCACGACATTCCGCCCGGCGAGCCCTGGCCTGTCGCCGCGGCGCAGGCGCGGCGCGACGCGATCGAGGCCGCCGGGCTGCGCTGGAGCGTGTGCGAGTCGATCCCGGTGCCGACCGGTATCAAGTGCCGCGACCATGACTGGCCGCGTCTCGTCGCGGTGTGGAAGGACTCGCTCGCCGCGGTGGCGCGGGCGGGGGTCGGCGTGATCTGCTACAATTTCATGCCGGTGATCGACTGGACGCGCACCGAACTTGCCCACGAGATGCCGGACGGGGCGAAGGCGCTGCGCTTCGACATGGTGGATTTCATCGGCTACGACGTCTTCGTGCTGCGCCGCGCCGGGGCGGCGTCGTGCTATCCGGCGCCGCTGGTCGCGCAGGCGGAGGCGCGGATGGCGGCGTGCGACGCGGCGGCGCTGGCGCGGCTGGAGCGGACCATCATCGCCGGCCTGCCGGGCGGGGCGGCGGCGCAGACGCGGGAGACCATCGCCGCCGAGATCGCCCGGTTCGACGGGCTGGACGACGCGGCGGTGCGCGCCAATCTGGTCGATTTCCTGCGCGAGGTGGTGCCGGTGGCCGAGGAACTCGGCGTGCGGCTCGCGATCCATCCCGACGACCCGCCGGTGAAGCTGTTCGGCCTGCCGCGCGTGGTCTCGACGCTGGAGGATCTGGCGACGCTGTTCGAGGCGGTGCCCTCGCGGGCGAACGGGCTGACGCTCTGCGCCGGGTCGCTCGGGTCGCGCGCGGATAACGACGTGCTGGCGATCGCCGAGACGTTCCGCAGCCGCATCCATTTCGCGCATCTGCGCAACGTGACGGTGGAGCCGGACGGGTCCTTCGTCGAGGCGCCGCATCTCGGCGGGCGGACCGACATGGTGGCCCTGCTCGCCCTGCTGCTGCGCGAGGAACGCGAGGCGGCGGCGGCGGGGCGGCGGGCGTCGATCCCGCTGCGGCCGGACCACGGGCATCTGCTCGCGGCCGATGCCGCCAGGCGCGTCAATCCCGGCTATTCCTATATCGGCCGGCTGCGCGGGCTGGCGGAGCTGCGTGGCGTGATCCGCGCGCTCGAAGCCCTGGCGCCGGCGGCGTGATGTTCACCGCCATCGGGGAATGCCTCGCGGAGTTCGCGCCGAACGAAGCGGGCGGCTACGCGCTCGGTTTCGCGGGCGATACGTTCAACGCCGCCTGGGCGGCGCGGGTGCGGCTGCGCGGCGCGGTGCCGGTGCGCTACGTGACCGCGATCGGGACCGACTGGATGTCGGACGCGATGCGCGCGCGGATCGAGGCGGCCGGGATCGATGCCGCCTTCGTGCGGCGGGTCGAGGGCGCGTCGGTCGGGCTGTACGTGATCCGGGTGGAGGCGGGCGAGCGGTCCTTCGCCTATTGGCGGCGGCAGTCGGCGGCGACGCATCTGGCCGACGATCCGGCATTCCTCGCACGGGCGCTGGCGGGCGCGCGGCTCGTGCTGGTCTCGGGCATCACGCTGGCGATCCTGCCGCCGGCGGGGCGGGCGGCGCTGCTGGACGCCCTCGGCGCGGCGCGGGCGGCGGGGGCCGAGATCGCCTTCGATACCAATTACCGCCCGGCGCTGTGGCGCGACGCCGACGAGGCGCGGGAGATGATCCGGCGCGTGCTGCCGCTCGTGGATATCGCGCTGCCGACCTTCGAGGACGAGGCGGCCCTGTTCGGCGACGCGGCGCCGGCGGCGACGGTCGCGCGGCTCGCGGCGGCGGGGGTGCGGGATGTCGTCGTCAAGAACGGCACGGCGGCGACGCTGGGGCGCTTTGGCGCGGAGAGCTTCGAGGTGGTGCCGCGCGAGGTGGTGACGCCGGTGGATTCGACCGGCGCGGGCGATGCGTTCAACGGCACCTTCCTCGCCTGCCGGTTGCAGGGCATGGCGCCCGCGGCCGCGGTGGCGGCGGCGCAGGCGGTGGCGGCGCGGGCGGTGCTGACGCGCGGCGCGCTGATCGCCGACGAGGCGTGAGCCGCGCTTAGAGCACTTTCCGATCCTTTTGGATCGGATGTAGTGCCCTATCATGCTGATAAATCGAGCATCTTTATCCGATCAGATGACTCCATCTGATCGGATGATGCTCTAGCCCCGGTAGATCCGCGCGGCGTTGCCGCCGAACACCGCGTCCACCGCATCAGGCGCCATCACCCCGGTGAGGGCTTCCGCCGCGCCGCGCCAGGCATCGTAGGAGGCGGCGAGGGTGAGCACCGGCCAGTCGCTGCCCCAGAGAATCCGGCTTGGGCCGAAGGCGTCGAACACCGTGCGGACATAAGGGGCGAGCGCGTCGAAACCGGCACCAGGCGCCGCCTCGGTGATGAGGCCGGAGAGCTTGCAGGCGATCGCCGTGTCGGCGGCGAGGCGGTGCAGCGCCTCCGCCCAGGCGGCGTGGCCGCGCTGCGGGATCGACGGCTTGGCGGCGTGGTCGAGCACCATGGCGAGGCCGGGATGCCGGCGCGCGAGTTCGACGCAGCGCGGCAGGTGCGCGGGGCGGACCAGCAGGTCGAGCACCAGCCCGGCGCGTTCCATCGCGGCGAGGGCGGGTTCGATCTCCGGGCGCAGGATCCAGTCGGGATTGGCGATGTCCTGCAGCATCGGGCGCAGGCCGGCGAGGCGTGGTTCGCCCGCGAGGGCGGCGATGCGGGCGGGCGCATCGTCCGCCGCGAGATCGGTCCAGCCGACCACGGCGCGGACGAAGCCGCCGGCGCCGGCGGCGATGTCGAGCAGGAAGCGCGTCTCCGCCTCGGTGGGCGCGGCCTGGACGAGGATGACGGCGTCGATCCCCGTCGCGGTGCGGCGGGCCTCGTCGAGCGTGATCTCGCGGCAGATCGGCAGGTCCGGCGTCAGCCAGCCATAGTCGCCGCGGGCGGGCGACCAGAGATGGAGGTGGGAGTCGATGCGCATCATGCGGTCAGCGCGCGGTCGAGATGGACATAGCCGCCATCGACGACGTGATGCTGGCCGGTGACGTGCGAGGCGGCGGCGGAGAGCAGGAAGACGACGCTCGCCGCGATTTCCGCCGGCGTGGTCATGCGCGCGCCGAGCGGGATGGTGCGGGTGATGGCGGCGCGGCGGGCCTCGGGGTCGGGCTGGGCGGACAGCCACTGGTCGTACATCGGCGTGGCCACCTCGGCGGGAAGGACGGCGTTGACCCGTATGCCCTCGGCGGCGAGTTCGGCGGCCCATTCGCGGGTGAGGCCGAGCAGGCCGCCCTTGGCCGCGGCATAGCCGCTGGTGCCGCCCTGGCCGGTGAGGGCGACCTTGGAGGCGATGTTCACCACCGCGCCGCGCGACTGGCGCAGATGCGGCAGGCAGAGATGCATCAGGGTGAAGCACTGCACGAGATTGCGTTCGAGCGAGGCGCGGAAGGCTTCGAGTGCTGCATCGAGCGTGCCGCCAAGCCCGGCGCGATCGTTCACGCCGGCATTGTTCACCAGCCCGTCGATCCGGCCGTGGCGCGCGGCGATGGCGGCGATGGCCCCGGCGCAGGCGGCGGCATCGGTCAGGTCGAGGCGGTGATGCTCGCCGGGTGCTGCGGCGCGGTCGAGCACCACCGGCACGGCACCGGCGCCGGCCAGCGTGTCCACCACCGCGGCGCCGATTCCCGAGGCGCCGCCTGTGACGATGACGATCTTTCCCTTGAGCCCAAGCTCCATTGCTGCTCCCTTCCCTGCGGGTCGTGCCAGATATCGTTGTTGTATAGAAACGAAATCGGCATCGCCGGCGCGGACGCTATCAACCGGCCGCGGGCCGCGCAAGCCGGCGCGCGATGCCGCGATGGTGAGGCGCCGGCGGCGGCGGCCCGCTTGTCAGCGTTGCTGCATATCGATATTCTGCACCCCAATGGCCGATGGCGGACGCCTTCGGCGAAGGGGAGGAACAACGATGCGAGCGAACGACCCCGGAACGGGCGCGCCGGTCGGAACGGAGATCTCGGCATGAGCGTGCCCGCCCTTGAGGTGCGCGGCGTCGACAAGCGGTTCGGCGCGGTCGAGGTGCTGCGCGACGTGTCGCTCGAAGTGGCCCCAGGCGAGGTGCTTGGCGTGGTCGGCGACAACGGGGCCGGCAAGTCCACCCTGATGAAGGTGATTTCCGGCGTGCACCGGGCCGATTCCGGCTCGATCCGGCTCGGCGGCGAGGAGATGTCGTTCCGCTCGCCGCGCGATGCGCGCAATGCGGGGATCGAGACGATCTACCAGGACCTCGCGCTTGCCGATCATCTCGATGTGGGCGCCAACATCTTTCTCGGCCGCGAGCCGATGCGGCGTTTCATGGGCCTGGTGCCGATGCTCGACGAGCGGAAGATCCATGGCGAGATCGCCGCCCTGCTGGCGCGGATCGAAAGCCACATTCCCGATCCGATGACGCGGGTGCTCGACCTTTCCGGCGGGCAGCGCCAGGCGGTGGCGATCGCGCGCGCGCTCTACTGGCGGGCGAAGGTCGTCATCATGGACGAGCCGACGGCGGCCCTCGCCGTGATGGAAACCGAGAACGTGCTGAAGATGGCGCGGCAGCTCGCCGGCGAGGGGATCGGCGTGCTGTTCATCGGCCACAACCTCGTCGAGATCCTCAAGGTCTGCGACCGGGTGATGGTGATGTATCGCGGGCGCAAGGTGTTCGACGCGCGCTCGGCCGAGACGTCGCAGACCGAACTGATCCGCTACATGACCGGCTATGCGGATGCCGAAACCAACGAAGCCGAAAGGGAACATCCATGAAACTACGCAAGACATTGCTCGGTGCCGCGGCGGTCGCGCTGCTCGGCGGCATGGCGGCGGCGCCGGCCATGGCGGCCGCGCCCACCGTTCATTCGCTGCCGGTGCCGGCCAAGCCGGCGAAGCATTATCATTTCACGCTCATCACGAAATCCAACGCCTCGCCCTACTGGCTCGCGGTGCGCGAGGGGGCGGACGCGGCGGCGAAGAAGTTCGGCGTTTCGGTCGCCTTCGAGGCGCCGGCCAGCGGCACCGACCTCGCCGGGCAGATCGGCATGGTCAATAACGCGGTGACAGGAGGCACTGACGGCATCATCCTCGCCGCGCAGAATCCGCAGGCGCTGCTCAAGCCGGTGAAGTCGGCACTCGCGCATCACATTCCGGTGGTGACGGTCGATTCCGGCCTGTCGCCCAACATTTCGGACTGCTTCCTCGCCACCTCGAATGTCGGGGCCGCGGCGGCGCTCGCGAAATATACGGCCGACCACCTGATGGGCGGCAAGGGACAGTATGCGATCGTCGACTTCAACCACACCGCCTCGACCGGAATCGCCCGGCCGAAAGGCTTCATGCTCGGGATGAAGTCCTATCCGCACATCAAGAAGATGGGGCCGATCCAGTATTCCAACAACGACGTCAGCGCCGGGCTGCGGATCGCGACCACGATGCTTACGCAATACCCGCATCTCAAGGTGATCTTCGGCGCGAACGACCGCGCGGCGCTCGGCCCGGCCGAGGCGGTGCAGCGCGCGCACGCCAAGGTGAAGGTCGTCGGGTTCGATGCCGATCTTGGCGAGATCGCGCTGGTCAAGGCGGGGATCATCCAGGCCTCGATCCTGCAATCGCCCTACGACATGGGCTATTACGCGGTGGTCGCGCTGCTCGACAAGCTCGACGGCAAGACGCTGCCGAAGCGGATCAACACGCCGTATTTCCTGCTGACGCCGAAGAATCTCGGCTCCAGCCAGGCGACGGCGGCGATCCGCCAGTACGCGCCCAAGTATAACCCCGCGGGCTGAGGGAGACTGGCGGACGATGGACCAGCAGGCACGAACAGCCGCGCTCGACGTCGAGACCATTCCGCGCGGGCGCATGCTGTGGCGCTTCGTCCGCCAGATCGCCTTCGCGCTGATCAGCATCGTGGTGCTGGTCGTCGCGTTCGGCGTGCTGAACCCCCGCTTCCTGAGCGGGGGAAACTGGTTCCACATCGCCCAGCAGGTCGCGGTGATCGCGATCCTGGCGACGGGGCAGACCTTCATCATCGCGACCGCCGGGATCGACATCTCGCAGGGCTCGGTGGTCGCGCTGTCGTCGATGATCTGCGCGATCGCGATCGTCGATGCGCACATGTCGTCCGGGGTGGCGATCGTGCTGACGCTGGCGCTGGGGGCGGTGATCGGCGCGATCATCGGACTGTCGGTGGTCGTGCTCGGCGTGCCGCCCTTCATCGCGACGCTGGGCATGCTCGCGGTCGCACTCGGCGCGGCGCTGCTGACCACCAACGGCACGCCGGTGTTCGGCCTGCCGAACGGGTTCCAGGAGATTTCGCAAGGCACCGTGCTGGGCTTTCCCAACATGGCGTGGATCGCGGTGCTGCTCGCGCTGTTCTCGGCCTATCTGCTGAACAAGACGCGGTTCGGCCGCTACACGCTGGCGATCGGCAGCAATGCCGAGGCGGCGCGCCGGGTGGGCATCAACGTGCCGCGGCATCTGCTGCTGGTCTATGTGTTCGGCGGGATCGTCTCGTCGCTCGCCGGCGTGATCTATCTTGCCTACACGGCGGCGGCGCAGCCGACCTCGGGGGCGAATTACGAACTCTATGCGATCGCCGCGGTGGTGATCGGCGGCGGGTCGCTGTTCGGCGGGGTGGGGACGATCCTCGGCAGCATCCTCGGCGCGCTGCTGATGACGATCCTGAAGAACGGCACGCAGCTGGCTGGGATTTCACCCTATGTCGAGCAGGTGATTCTCGGGATCGTGGTGGTCGGCGCCGTCTATGTCGACAATCTGCGGCGGCGGCTGCGCTGAGCTGAAGGCCGCCGGCCGGATGCGGGCATCCGGCCGGTCGGGGCAGGCGGTCAGGCGAGGTCGAAGCGGTCGAGCTCCATGACCTTGGTCCAGGCGGCGACGAAGTCCTTCACGAAGGCGGCCTCGCCGTCCTGCGTGCCGTAGACCTCGGCGAGCGCGCGGAGCTGGGAGTTCGAGCCGAACACGAGATCCACCCGCGTTGCCGTCCACTTCACCGCCCCGCTCTTGCGGTCGCGCAGCTCGTAGACGCCGGGCTCGGCGGCGGGGTGCCAGCTCATGTTCATGTCGAGCAGGTTGACGAAGAAGTCGTTCGTCAGCGCGCCGGGGCGGGTGGTGAAGACGCCGTGCTTCGCCCCGCCGACATTGGCGCCGAGGGCGCGCATGCCGCCGATCAGCGCGGTCATTTCCGGGGCCGTCAGCGTCATAAGCTGGGCGCGGTCGATCAGCTGTTCCTCCGGCGCGCGCGGATCGCCCTTGCCGAGATAGTTGCGGAAGCCGTCGGCCTTCGGCTCCAGCACCGCGAAGGAGGCCACGTCGGTCTGCGCCTCGGTCGCGTCGGTGCGGCCGGGGGTGAAGGGCACGGTGACGTCATGGCCGGCCGCCTTCGCCGCCGCCTCGATCGCCGCACAGCCGCCGAGCACGATCAGGTCGGCCAGCGAGACCTTCTTGCCGCCGGTCGCCGCCGCGTTGAACTCGGCCTGCACCTTTTCGAGCGCGGCGAGCACCTTGGCGAGTTCGGCCGGCTCGTTCGCCGCCCAGTCCTTCTGCGGGGCGAGGCGGATGCGCGCGCCGTTGGCGCCGCCGCGCTTGTCCGAGCCGCGGAAGGTCGCCGCCGAGGCCCAGGCGGTGAGCGCGAGGCGGGTGGGCGCGATGCCGGTGGCGAGAAGCTTCGCCTTCAGCGCCGCGATATCGGCCGCGTCGATCAGCTTGTGGTCCACCGCGGGAACCGGGTCCTGCCAGATCAGGTGCTCGGCCGGAACCAGCTTGCCGAGATAGCGCGAGACCGGCCCCATGTCGCGATGGGTGAGCTTGAACCAGGCGCGGGCGAAGGCATCGGCGAACTCGTCCGGATTCTGGTGGAAGCGGCGCGAGATCTTCTCGTAGGCCGGGTCCTTGCGCATCGACAGGTCGGTGGTGAGCATGGTCGGGCGGTGCTTCTTCGCGGCGTCGAACGCATCGGGGATGACGTCACCCGCGTCCTTCGCGACCCACTGCCAGGCGCCGGCGGGGCTCTTGGTCAGCTCCCATTCGTAGTTGAACAGGTTGTCGAAATAGAAGTTGCTCCACTGCGTGGGCGTCTGCGTCCACGTGACTTCCGGGCCGCCGGTGATGGCATCGCTGCCCTTGCCGGTGCCGTAGCTGCTGATCCAGCCAAGTCCCTGCTGCTCGATCGGCGCGGCTTCCGGCTCGGGGCCGACCAGGGCGGCGTCGCCGGCGCCATGGGTCTTGCCGAAGGTGTGGCCGCCGGCGATCAGGGCGACGGTTTCCTCGTCGTTCATCGCCATGCGGGCGAAGGTCTCGCGGATGTCGCGCGCCGCGGCCACCGGATCGGGCTTGCCGTTGGGGCCTTCGGGGTTGACGTAGATGAGGCCCATCTGCACGGCGGCGAGCGGGTTTTCGAGGTCGCGGTCGCCGCTGTAGCGCTTGTCGTCGAGCCAGGTCGTCTCCGGGCCCCAGTAGATGCCCTGGTCGGGCTCCCAGGTGTCGACGCGGCCGGCGCCGAAGCCGAAGGTCTTGAAGCCCATCGATTCGAGGGCGACGTTGCCGGCGAGGACCATGAGATCGGCCCAGGAGATCTTGCGGCCGTATTTCTGCTTGACCGGCCAGAGCAGGCGGCGGGCCTTGTCGAGATTGGCGTTGTCGGGCCAGCTGTTCAGCGGAGCGAAGCGCTGCTGGCCGGCGCCGGCGCCGCCGCGGCCGTCACCGATGCGGTAGGTGCCCGCCGCGTGCCAGGCCATGCGGACGAAGAGCGGGCCGTAATGGCCGAAATCGGCCGGCCACCAGTCCTGCGAATCGGTCATCAGCGCCTTCAGGTCGGCGATCACCGCATCGAGGTCGAGGGTCTTGAATTCCGCGGCGTAATCGAAATCCGGATCCATCGGGTTCGACAGCGCCGAGTGCTGGTGCAGCATGCCGAGATTGATCTGGTTGGGCCACCAGTCGGCATTGGACTGGATGCCGGCCGAGCTTGACCGGGTCGCGCCGCCGGTGACGGGGCATTTCGCTTCTGTCGACAAGTCTTCCTCCGTTGATTGCCTGGGATGCCTGTCCGCCCGGGGTAGCGACTCGATTCCGATCGGTCAAATCCATTTTATGGAATGGAACAATAGGGGAAACCTATTGCAATCAACGTGAAACAGTTCGTCGCGGAGTGCGGCGGGACGGCGCGGAATTGCCGCGGTGCAGCAACGAAAACGGCTTGCGGCGGTGCGGCGGCGCGGTATACCGGCTGTGCGTTGGTGTTTCCAGTGTGCGTCTGCCGCACAAACGGCGGCGCACCGCGACCGGCCGGAAGACCGGCGGCGAGGCGGGAGGGCGAATGGCGATGGAAACGAGGACGAGGGTCGGCATCATCGGCGCGGGGCCGGCGGGGCTGATGCTCGCGCATCTGCTGGCCCGGGCGGGGATCGACAGCGTCGTGCTGGAGCGGCAGTCCCGCCATCATGTCGAGCATCGGATCCGCGCCGGAATCCTTGAACACGACGTGGCCGAACTGCTCCGCGCGACCGGGCTTGGGGCGCGGATGGACACGATCGGCTTTCGCCATGACGGCACCAACCTGCTGTTCGACGGCGCGCTGCACCGGATCGATTTCGCGCGGCTGACCGGCCGCCATGTGATGCTCTACAGCCAGCACGAGGTGGTGCGCGACCTGATCGGGGCGCGGGTGGCGGCGGGGCTGCCGATCGTCTTCGAGGCGGAATGCGCGGCGATCGAGGGGATCGGGACGGCGCGGCCGGCGATCGTCTATCGGCATGACGGCGCCGAGCACCGCCTCGACTGCGATATCGTCGCCGCCTGCGACGGGTTTCATGGCGCCGGCCGCGCCGCGCTGCCGGCGGCGGCGGCGCGCGAATACGACCGGGTCTATCCGTTCGGCTGGCTCGGCATTCTCGCGGAAGCGCCGCCCTCGAAGGACGAGCTGATCTACGCCAATCATCCGAACGGGTTCGCGCTGCTGTCGATGCGGTCGGCCACGGTCAGCCGGCTCTACATCCAGTGCGGCATGGAGGAGCGGCTGGAGGACTGGCCGGACCAGCGGATCTGGGAGGAGCTGGCGCGCCGGCTCGATCATCCGGGGTTCAGCCTGAACACCGGGCCGGTGATCCAGAAGGGGATCACGGCGATGCGCTCCTATGTCGTCGAGCCGATGCAGGCGGGGCGGCTGTTCCTCGCCGGCGATGCCGCGCATATCGTGCCGCCGACCGGAGCAAAGGGGCTGAACGCCGCGATCGCCGATGCCGCGCTGCTGGCCGGCGCCATCGTCCGCTGGGCGCGGGGCGAGGCCGGCGCGCTCGCCGGCTATGGCGCGGCGGCGCTGGACCGGGTGTGGAAGGTCGAGCGGTTCTCCTGGTGGATGACCTCGATGATGCACCGGTTCGACACGCATACCGGGTTCGACCGGCGGATGCAGCACGCCGAGCTGGAGTATTATACGCAGTCGGAGGCGGGGCAGACCGCGCTGGCCGAGAATTATGTCGGCCTGCCCTTCGCCGCGCCGGAGGGGGTGCCATGAACGAGACCGAAGCCGACGGGATCGCGCCGTCGCGCGGCGCGCAGCCGCCGCTCTCGGCGCCGGATTATCGCAGCACGGCGCTGCGCGCGCCGCGCGAGATGCCGGTGGCGATTCCGCAGACGCTGACCGAGACGACCGGGCCGGTCTTCGAGCCGTCGCGCTTCGCGCCGACCGACAATCTCGCCGTGAATGACGGGCACGAGGCGATGGGCGAGCGGATCATCGTCACCGGGCGGGTGCTGGACGAGGCCGGGCGGCCGGTGCCGCGCAGCATGGTCGAGATCTGGCAGGCGAATGCCGCGGGGCGCTACAACCACAAGGGCGATACGCATGACGCGCCGCTCGACCCGCATTTCCGCGGCGCCGGGCGCGTGTTCACCGATGACGAGGGGCGCTACCGCTTCGTCACGGTCAAGCCGGGCGCCTATCCCTGGGGGAACCACGCCAATGCGTGGCGGCCGAATCACATCCATTTCTCGCTGTTCGGCGCCGGGTTCGCCGCGCGCCTGATCACGCAGATGTATTTCCCCGGCGATCCGTTGCTCGAACTCGACCCGATCTTCCACGCGGTACCGGACGCGGCGGCGCGGGCGCGGCTGGTGGCGGCGTTCGATATCGGCGTCACCGAGCCGGGGCGGGCGCTCGGCTATCGGTTCGACATCGTGCTGCGCGGCCGCGCCGCCACGCCGATGGAGGGGTGAGGGATGGAGATGTCGGCGCAGCAGACGATCGGGCCGTTCTGGCACCTGATCGACCAGCCGGACTGGTGGGACCTGACGCGGTTCGGCGCCGCCGGCGCGCGGATCGCGATCGAGGGAAGGATCACCGATGGCGCGGGGGCGGCGGTGGCCGACGCGGCGGTGGAGCTGTTCCAGGCCTCGCCCGCGCGGGATGCGGTATTTCCCGGCTATGGCCGGGTGGCGGCGGATGCGGAGGGCCGGTTCCGCTTCGCCACCGTGATGCCGGGCCCGCTGCCCGGGCCGCGCGGGGCGAACGCGCAGCAGGCGCCGCATTGCGGCCTGGCGCTGCATGCGCGCGGCCTGCTGCGGCCGCTTTTCACGCGGATCTATTTCGCCGGGGATGCGCTGAACGCGACCGACCCGGTGCTGAGCCTGGTGCCGGCGGCGCGGCGCGACACGCTGGTGGCGGATGAGACCTCGCCCGGCGTCTGGCGGCGCGACATCGTGCTGCAGGGCGAGGGCGAAACGGTATTTCTGGACTTTTGAACAAGGGAAGCAGCGCATCCATGACCGAGGCCTTTATTTGCGAGTATGTGCGGACGCCGTTTGGGCGTTATGGCGGGACGCTTTCAGCGGTTCGCGCGGACGATCTGGCGGCGGTGGCGATCCGCGGGGTGATGGCGCGGGCGGCGGGGCTCGATCCGGCGGCGGTGGACGAGGTGCTGTTCGGCTGTGCGAACCAGGCGGGCGAGGATAACCGGAACGTGGCGCGGATGGCGCTGCTGCTGGCGGGGCTGCCGGAGAGCGTGCCGGGGGCGACGGTCAACCGGCTGTGCGGCTCCGGGCTGGATGCGGTGGGGAGTGCGGCGCGGGCGATCCGGCTGGGCGAGGCGGGGGTGGCGATCGCCGGCGGGGTGGAGAGCATGACCCGCGCGCCCTTCGTGATGCCGAAGGCGGGGGCGGCGTTCGACCGGTCGAACGCGGTGTATGACACGACGATCGGCTGGCGCTTCGTCAACCCGCTGATGAAGGCGCAATACGGCGTCGACGCGATGCCGGAGACGGCGGAGAACGTCGCCGCCGATTTCAACATCTCGCGGGCGGACCAGGACGGGTTCGCGCTGGCGAGCCAGCGCAAGTGCCAGGCGGCGGCAGAGGCCGGCTTCTTCGCCGGCGAGATCACCCCGGTGACCATTCGCGGCCGCAAGGGCGACACGGTGGTTGACACCGACGAGCATCCGCGGCCGGAGACGACGCTGGAGGGGCTGGCGAGGCTGAGCACGCCGTTCCGCGAGCCCGGCACGGTGACGGCGGGCAATGCGTCGGGGGTGAATGACGGGGCGGCGGCGCTGATCCTCGCCTCGGCGGCGGCGGCGCAGGCGCATGGGCTGACGCCGCGCGGGCGCGTGGTCGGCATGGCGACGGCGGGTGTGCCGCCGCGGATCATGGGCATGGGGCCGGCGCCGGCGGTGAGGAAGCTGCTGGCGCGGACCGGGGTTTCGCTGGACGCGGTGGACGTGATCGAGCTGAACGAGGCCTTCGCGGCGCAGGCGCTGGCGGTGACGCGGGATCTCGGGCTTGCGGATGACGACCCGCGGGTCAACCCGCATGGCGGGGCGATCGCGCTGGGGCATCCGCTGGGCGCGTCGGGGGCGCGGCTGGCGGGCACGGCACTGCGGGCGCTGGAGGCGCGGGGCGGCAGGCTGGCGATCGCGACGATGTGCATCGGTGTCGGCCAGGGCATCGCGGTGCTGATCGAGCGGGTGTGAGGCGATGATCGACAAGTTCGTGGCCTCGGTCGAGGCGGCGCTGGAGGGGATCGGCGATGGCGCCGCGATCATGGTGGGCGGGTTCGGCGCGGTGGGGCAGCCGAACGCGCTGGTCGACGCGCTGGCGGCGCGCAACCTGCGGGGGTTGACGCTGATCGCCAACAACGCGGGCGGGGATTTCGGCGGGATGCCGAAGCTGATCGAGCGCGGGGCGATTGCCAGGGTGATCTGCTCCTATCCGCGGGCGAGCCGGCGGACGGCGTTCGACGAGCTGTACGAGGCGGGGAAGATCGAGCTGGAACTGGTGCCGCAGGGCACGCTGGCGGAGCGGATCCGCGCCGCGAATGCCGGGATTCCGGCCTTCTTCACGCCGACCTCGGCGGGGACGGAACTCGCGGCGGGGAAGGAGACGCGGCGGATCAACGGGCGGGACTGCGTTCTGGAATACGCGATCGAGGCGGATTTCGCGCTGATCGAGGCCTGGGCGGCGGACCGGTGGGGGAACCTGACGTTCCGGCGGGCGGGGCGCAACTTCAACCAGATCATGGCGGGGGCGGCGAAGGTGACGGTGGCGAGCGTGCACCGGCGGGTCGAGCTCGGCGCGCTGGATCCGGACCGGATCGTGACGCCCGGCGTGTTCGTCGACCGGGTGGTGCTGGTGCCGGAGCCGATGGAAGGGGAGGCGGCGTGATGGAGGGGACGGTGATGCGGCGGGGCTGGTCGCGCGCGGAGATGGCCGCGCGGGTGGCGGCGGATATTCCCGAGGGCTGGGTGGTCAATCTCGGCATCGGGCTGCCGACGCAGGTGGCGAACCATGTGCCGGCGGAGCGGGAGGTGATCTTCCATTCCGAGAACGGCATCCTGGGGATGGGGCCGGCGCCGGACGCGGGGGCGGAGGACCCGTTCCTGATCAACGCGGGCAAGCAGCCGGTGACGCTGCGTCCGGGGGCGTCGATCGTCGGGCAGGCGGACAGTTTCGCGATCATCCGCGGGCGGCACCTCGATCTGTGCGTGCTCGGCGGGTATCAGGTGGCGGCGAACGGCGATCTCGCCAACTGGTCGGTCGGGCGCAAAGGGGTGGCGCCGGCGGTGGGCGGGGCGATGGATCTCGGCGCCGGGGCGGCGCGGGTCTGGGTGCTGATGGAACACTGCACGAGGGAGGGCGAGCCGCGGCTGGTGGAGCGCTGCACCTATCCGCTGACCGCGCTGGGCTCGATCACCCGCGTCTATACCGATCTTGCCGTCATCGACATCACGCCGGCGGGGTTCGTGCTGCGCGACGCGGCACCAGGGGTCACGCCGGAACAGGTGCGCAGCCTGACCGCCGCCCCTCTCGCCATCGGGTGACGATCTCCGGCATCAGGGCCGCCGACCGGTCATCCGCCGGCGGGCGAGGGGCGTTCCGGCTCGGCCCCGGTGGGGGGACGGCGCCGGTATGCGCCAGCCATGTTGGTCGTTTCCGCCAGGTGCGGTAATGAGCCCCATGCCATTTTATGTTGAGACTCCCGCGCTCCAGCATGCGCTCGCGGCGCGCGGTTATGCCGACCCGACCGCCGTGCAGAGCGCCGTGCTGGAACCCGAGGCCGAAGGACGCGACCTCCTGGTCTCGGCCCAGACCGGCTCGGGCAAGACGGTCGCCTACGGGCTGGCCTTCGCCGCCACGATCCTGGACGAGGACGTGCTGCCGCCGGCCGGCGCGCCGCTCGCGCTCATCATCGCGCCGACCCGCGAGCTTGCCATCCAGGTTCATGCCGAACTCGCCTGGCTTTACGAGCATACCGGTGCGAGCGTGGTCTCCTGCGTCGGCGGCATGGACCCGCGGCGCGAACAGCGCGCCCTCGCCGGCGGTTGCCATATCGTGGTCGGCACACCGGGCCGCCTGCAGGACCATATCGAGCGCCGGCATCTCGATCTCGGCCGGCTCAGGGTCGTCGTGCTCGACGAGGCCGACGAGATGCTCGATCTCGGCTTTCGCGACGAACTCGAATTCATCCTCGGCGCGTCTCCCGCGGACCGCCGCACGCTGCTGTTCTCGGCCACCATCGCGCGCGAGATCGCCGCGCTGGCGCGGCAATACCAGCGCGATGCGTTGCGGATCGACACCGTCGCGCGCAACCAGCCGCACGCCGATATCGAATATCGGGCGATCCGGATCGCCGCCCACGAGGTCGAGCACGGGCTGGTGAACCTGCTGCGGTTTCATGAGGGCGCCGGTTGCCTGGTGTTCTGCTCGACCCGCGAGTCCGTGCGCCAGCTTTACGGGCGGCTTCAGGAACGCGGCTTCGCCGCCGTCGCCCTGTCCGGCGAGCTCAGCCAGTCGGAACGCAATGCCGCGCTGCAATCCCTGCGCGACGGGCGCGCCCGCGTCTGCATCGCCACCGACGTCGCCGCGCGGGGACTCGACCTGCCCAATCTCGACCTTGTCATCCACGCCGACCTGCCGGCCAACAAGGCGACCCTGCTCCATCGCAGCGGCCGGACCGGACGCGCCGGACGCAAGGGCCTCTGCCTGCTGATGGTGCCCGACAGAAGCCGGCGCCGGGCGGAGGTTCTGCTTGCGTCGGCGAATATCAGGGCGATCTGGGAGGCCCCTCCGACGGCCGAGGCCATCCGCGCCCGCGACCATGCGCGGCTGCTGACCGATCCGGTGCTGACCGAGGCGCCGCTCGATGAGGAGATCGCCCTGGCGCGTGAACTGCTTGCGAACCGGTCGGCCGATGTTGTCGCAACGGCGCTGATCCGCCTGTATCGCGCCCGCCTGCCGGCGCCGGAGGAGATCGCGCCGCAGCCTGAAGTCCTCCCCCGTCCGGCGGCCCGTCGCGCCGCGGGCGCAGAGGACGGGCGGGCCATGGTATGGTTCCGGTGCGATGTCGGTCGCCGCAAGAAGGCCGATCCGAAATGGCTGCTGCCGGCGATCTGCCGGGTCGGCGGCGTCACCAAGCGCGATATCGGGGCGATCCGCATCTTCGATCACGAGACGCGGTTTGAAATCGGCGCCGATGTGGCCGACGCCTTTGCCGCCGCCATCGGTGCCGGCACCAATTCCGAGATGCGGATCGAACCGGCGGGCCACCAACCCGGCACGGCAGCGGAGGATTTCGGTCGCGGCAGGAAGGAAGGCCGGTTCAGGAAATCCCCGTCCCGGATCAAAGCTCACGCGCCGCCCCGCCGCGGCGGCAAGGCACGGAAAGCGGGATAGATCGGCGCGCGGACGATCCTTGCCGAGGCCGGCCGGTTCCTGATCATCGTGGGCGTGCGCCATGAGCGTGGCGGGGCCTGCCGGAACGGCGACAATGCTCGCCGGTTGCGGGCCCGCCGAATTAGCGGTTGGCCGGCACCGGCGACATGTCGGCCAGGGATTTTCCGTTGAGCGTCTCGATGAAGGCGTCTTTCGCCCGGTTGAGCGTCTGCCGCAGCCGACAGGCCGGCAGCAGATTGCACTGCCCGCCATCGGCGCGGAAGCATTCGACCATGGCCTGATCGCGTTCGAGATAGCGGACCACGTCTCCGATGCGGATCTGCCCGGGCGGCTTCGCGAGGCGGACGCCGCCGGTGGGCCCGCGGGAACTGAGGAGGTAGCCGCCGGCCACGAGATCCATCAGGATTTTCGCGAGATGATGGCGTGATACGTCGAGGCGGGTGGCAAGTGCGGACGTCGATTGAACCCGGTCAGGCTCGATCGCGAGCAGCATGAGGGCGCGCAGCCCGTAATCCGTATAGTTGGTCAGCGTCACAAACATATATTAGTCCGCTTATCAGGTATTGACAATGCGTATTTGGTCGGAGCATTTTACGCATATGAAATGCGTATATAGCCGGCTGACGGAGTAGCCATGCAGGACAGCGGAATCGACGAAGCGATGATCGAACGGCAGGTGCATGCCTTCTATGGGGCGGCGAGGCGCGACCCGCTCATCGGCCCCGTCTTCGAGGCGAAGGTGCATGACTGGGATCGTCATCTCGGCCGCATGTGCGCGTTCTGGTCCTCTGTCGCGCTGATGAGCGGCCGCTACAGCGGCACGCCGATGCAGGCGCACGCGCCGCTGCCCATCGAGGCCGCGCATTTCGGAAGATGGATGGAACTGTGGGCGGAAACCGCGCGGGAACACTGCCCGCCGGACGCGGCCGATCGTTTCGTCCTGCTCGCGGGGCGGATTGCCCGCAGCCTTGAACACGGCATTGCCGTGCATCGCGGCGAACTGCCGCTCTTCCCTCATGCCAATCAGGAGACAACCCATGTCCGGGCAGATTGAAACGCCGGCCGACGCCGGTCTGTTGAACGCGCCTGTCGGCCAGATCGCCGCCAGCCGAGCGGGTGCCGCTTCGGTGTTTCAGACCTTCGGCATCGATTTCTGCTGCCAGGGCAAGCGCACGCTGGCCGAGGCGCTGGCAGGGCAGGGGATCGCGCCGTCGCCCGTTCTCGCCGCCCTGATGAGCGCCGCCGCCGAACCGCTCGATGACTGGCGGGACGCGCCGACGCCGGCGCTGATCGACCACATCAAGACACGCTACCACGCGGTCCACCTCGCCGAGCTGCCGAACCTGCGCGACCTTGCCGCCAAGGTCGAGGCGACGCACCGCAAGCACCCTGCCGTGCCGGATGGCCTTGCGGAAACATTGTCGCGCATGATCGCCGAACTGCGCCTGCATCAGCAGCGCGAGGAGGTCGTGCTGTTTCCGCTGCTCGCCCAGGGGGGCGGCGAGATGGCGCGTGCCGCAATCCAGGTCATGCGCGCCGAGCACGAGGATCACGGCGCGGTTCTCGCGGGGATCGAGGCGATCACCGGTGGCCGGGTCGCGCCGCAGGGCGCCTGTGCCACCTGGCGGGCGCTGTATCTCGGCCTTGGCAAGTTTCACGACGATCTGATGATGCATGTCCATCTGGAGAACAACGTCCTCTTCCCGCGCTTCGAGGCCGAGGAGGAAGCCGGGGAGGGCAATCCGGCATCAGGAGCCAATCACTGACGGCCGGGCCGATGCTACCGCCCGCCTGGATCTGCTCCCGTTGACTGCAGCCCTGTTTACCGAAAGTCGCGTCATGGCCTATGTCGTCACCGAAAGCTGCATCAAGTGCAAATACATGGATTGCGTCGAGGTCTGTCCGGTTGACTGCTTCTATGCCGGCGAGAACATGCTGGTGATCCATCCGGACGAATGCATCGATTGCGGGGTCTGCGAACCCGAATGCCCGGCCGAGGCGATCGTGCCGGATTCCGACGCGAAGGCGGACGCATGGATCGATCAGAACCGTGAATTGGCGGCCCTTTGGCCGAACATCACCCGCAAGGGAACTCCGCCCGAGGACGCCGACGCGTGGAAGGACAGGCCTGGCAAGGCCGCATCGCTCTCGAGGGAGCCGGGCACGCCATGACGGTGCCGGCGCTGTTGCCCTTCCTGCGCGAGTTGCTGGCGCTGCACGTGATCGCGGTGATCTTGTGGATGGCGGGAATGATCGTGCTGCCCATGATCTATCTGCGCCATCATGGGCTGGAGCCGGCGAGCCCGGCGGCGATGGCGTTCGCGGCCCTCGAGCGCCAGATCTTCAAGCGCCTGGTCAATCCCGCGATGTACGCGGCCTGGGGGTTCGGCATCCTGCTTGCGTTGACGCCCGGCACGATATCCTGGAGCGCACTGTGGTGGCTGGTGAAATTGGCCGCCGTGCTGCTGCTCTCCTGGTACCATGGCATTCTCTCCGCCTGGCGCCGGCGGCTGCGCGACGATGCCCGGCCGGAGGTGACAATCCTGAGGCGGAGCGCGGTTGTCCCGATCGTCCTGATGGTCGTGATCGTCACGATGGTGCTGGTTCGGCCATGAGGCGCCGGATAAAGCCCGCCTGCGTTATCACCTGGTCATGGTGGCGACGCACGCAGACGGGTTCAGCTAAAATTCAAAATGCAACCGTGCTGCGAGAGCGCGCCTCGATTCCGTTGACAAGACGCGCCCTGGCAGGTTTGGCCTTTACACGAACGATCCGCCGACGAATTGCTGCAACTGGTTCGGGTTGATACCGACCATGGTGATCCTCGTGTTGTCCGACAATGTCAGGACAGCGCCGGTTTGAGGCGATGCATTTGAAGTTGCAGTGACGGAAGAAATCGTCTGGCCGTTGATCATCACCATGATATCTCTCTGCGTCGAGAAATTGTTGATGATGTCCTGGCTGCTGGTACCGCCCGACCTGGCAAAATAGATATTGTCCGAGCCGGCCAGGGACGATCCCGTGATCGTGGCGTTGCCGGACCCGGTGAAGAAGTACTGGGTTCCCGTGCCTTCTGACGAAATGATGTCATTGCCGCTGCCGGCCGCAAACAGGTTGCTGCCCGTTACCGATGTGGCGGTGAGCGTTTCATTGCCGACACCGGCAAAAAGCGCATTCCAAGCTCCGCTCGGTGTCGCATTCCCGCCTCCGGCCTCAATGAAATCGCCGTTCCCGCCGCCGACCAGAGTGGCCGACCCGGAGCCGCCGATCAGGGAGTTGTTGCCTTCCGCGCCGCCGGTAATGATGCCGCCGCCGACGCCGCCGAAAGCCGTCACGGCGCCCGCGCCGCCAAGAACCGTCACCGCGTTGGTGCTCTGATTGATGAAGTCGATCTTGCCGGTCGATCCCGTTGGATTGCCTGCGCGAACGACGGACTGCCCGGTAGCGACGATGGTGTCAAAGCCGCCATTGTTCCTGAACCGGTTTGTGCCGGCGGTGAACTGGACGCTTTCGTCGTCGGTCGACGAATAGATCGTCGTGTTGCCGGCGACCGAGCCGAGGGAACCGGCGCCCGAGGTGCTGATCGCCGCCCCCTGACTGCCGCTGATCGAGATCGTATTGCCGCCGGAATTGCCGACGATTGTTGCCGCCCCGGTCGCGTAAAGCGTGTTGCCGGTCGCGTTCGCGCCAAAGGTGATCTTCGACGCGCCGGATACTGAAATCAGGTTGCCGGAATCGTTGACGTTAATCACGTCGCTACCGGCGGACATGACGGTATTGGTGCCCGCGTCGAGGTTGATGACGTTGTGGCCACCCTCGGTCGTGATGCGATTGTAACTCGCGCCGCCGGCGGCGTTGGTGGCCGTCGTGATCGTGTTGTCGCCGCTCGCGACCTGAACGTCGTACCAGTAACCGTCAAGCGTGAAGTTGTTGTTTCCGCCGCCCGCATAGATCGTGTCGGTGCCGGCGCCGCCCATCGGATCCCATGTCAGGTTTGTGGTCGAGCCCGTGACGATCAGCGCGTTCTTGCCGGCGCCGCCGGTAATGGTCTCGTTACCGCTGAAGGTCGCGATGATTCCGCGGATACCGTTATTGGTCGGAACGCCATTGGTCATGGCGTTAGGCAAGCTGATCGACCCGCCGCTGCCGGTGACCGAACCGGTGATGTAAGTATCCTCGTAGAACGACGTATTGGTGGGCTCAGGAGGAGGGGAGGAGTTCGTAGTGCCGTCGGAATTCAAGGATATCGGTGTTACTGTCACACCGGTATAGGGCGAATTCAGATTGATGAGGTTGGTGATATTGTTGTCCAGCTGTTGCTGAACAGTGGCCTGAATCGATGTGTCTACTGCAAACGTGTCTGGTGTCGCACCAAGACTTGCTATGACTGAGACATTTTCCGTTGATGTTGAGGATGACACGAGCCGCTCCTTGGTCTGCTGTGCTGGTGCCCTCAGATCTATCGGCGAAAAATTAACGCATTCCCAACAGGAAGCAGTTTTTCTAACAAACAATTCGTCTCAAGGTTGTAGTTTGGTGTTGTTTCAAATTATGCGTTCAATACAAATTTCTAACGGGGATCAGGCCCGGTCCCTGATCGCACATAGCGCCTCGAATTCAGCGACATGCTCGTAGTCCGGCATCAGCCTTTCGAGATCCCGGCACCGCCGGGTCGCGGGGTGGAAATAGATTTCCGTTGAGCCGGAGGGCAGGACTTCGAGATAGGCGTTCACCCGTTCGGGTGTCATGTGGCCGGAACGTCGGATGCCGAGGATATGGTCGGGACTCGATAGCCCGGCGCGGCTCGCCTGTGCGCGGATAACACGCGACCAGGCATAAAGGGCATGGGCCGGGAAACCCGGCCGGTCGCCGCTCGCCCTCAGGACCGCGGGGGGTTCGGCCGGAACCCGGATGCGCCGGAGGCCGAATTCGCGGCCGATGCGGATCATCAGCGACGCCACGGTGGGATGCATGTGCATGTGCTTGTGGCTATCCGCGTGGTGCAGCGTGAGGCCGGTCGCTGCGAAGGCCTCGAACTGCGCACGGATTTCAGCCGCCAGTTCCCGCCGCGCGGCGGGGGAGAAAAAGTAGCGGAAGCCGCGGGCGACCTGATCGGCCCCGAACCGGCCATCCGCGCCGGTGATCGTGGGCAGGGCGGTGTGGCCGAGCACGGAATCCCCCTCGACCAGCACCAGATGCAGCCCGACATTCAGGCTGGGCAGGCGCCGCGCGCGGGCAACCGCGTCGGCCGCAGCGGGGGCTGCCACCATGAGACTCGCCTGGGTCAGCGCGCCCTCAAGATGGGCGCGTTCCACCGCTTCATTGACGCTGTCGGTCAGGCCGAAATCATCCGCCGAGAAGATGACCTCGGCGTCGCTTCGCATGGCTGCGGATGCTCTGGACGATCAGGCGGCGTGGCGCTCGCGCAGGAACTGGAAGAACTCCACGCCCTCGCGCAGGCGGCGCTTCATCATTTGCGGGCTGCGCACCATCTCGCCGACGATCGAGGCGATCTTCGGCACGCGGAAATAGAACTGCCGGTAGAAGGTTTCCACGCTGTCGAAGATTTCGGTGTGCGTCAGATGCGGGTAGTGGAGCGGCGCGATCTGGATCCCGTGATCGTCGATCAGTTCGGCATGCGCGGCGTCGAGCCAGCCGTTTTCGACGGCCTGGTTGTAAAGGAAGGTGCCCGGGTACGGCGCGGCGAGGGAGACCTGGATGGTATGCGGGTTGATCTCCTTCGCGAAATCGATCGTCTCGCGGATGGTGTCCTGCGTTTCGCCGGGCAGGCCGAGAATGAAGGTGCCGTGGATCTTGATGCCGAGATCGTGGCAGTCCTTCGTGAATTTCTTCGCGACCTCGATCCGCATGCCCTTCTTGATGTTGTGCAGGATCTGCTGGTTGCCGCTTTCATAGCCGACGAGCAGCAGACGAAGACCATTGTCGCGCAGCACCTTGAGCGTGTCGCGGGGAACGTTCGCCTTGGCATTGCAGGACCAGGTGACGCCGAGCTTGCCGAGTTCGCGCGCGATCGCCTCGGCGCGGGGGAGGTTGTCGGTGAAGGTGTCGTCGTCGAAGAAGAGCTCGCGCATCTGCGGGAAATCGCGCTGGATCTGCTTCACCTCGGCGATCACGTGCTCGACCGAGCGGGTGCGGTAGCGGTGGCCGCCGACCGTCTGCGGCCAGAGGCAGAAGGTGCAGCGCGACTTGCAGCCCCGGCCGGTATACAGCGACACGTAGGGGTGCATCAGATAGCCGATGAAATAGTCCTCGATCTTCAGGTCGCGCTTGTAGACGTCGGCGACGAAGGGAAGGCTGTCCATGTCCTCGAGGGTGGGGCGGTCCTGGTTGTGGACGATCTCGCCGGCCTCGTTGCGCCAGGAAATGCCGTCGACCTCGGCGAAGGGCTTGCCCTCGGCGATTTCCTTGATCGTGAAGTCGAACTCGTTGCGGGCGACGAAGTCGACAGGGGCGGCGCGCTCGAGGCTTTCGCCGGCCTGGACCGCCACCTTCGCGCCGATGAAGCCGATCTTCACGCCGGGGTTCTCCGCCCTGATCTGGGCCGCGACCTTGACGTCGTTGGCGAAGGACGGCGTGGAGGTGTGGATGATGACGAGCTCGGCGGTGCGGGCGTGCGGCATCACATCCTTCATCGTGAGGCCGGCGGGAGGCGCGTCGATCAGTTTGGAGCCGGGGATCAGCGCCGCCGGCTGGGCGAGCCAGGTCGGGAACCAGAAGGACCGGATCTCGCGGCGCGCCTGGTAGCGGGAGCCGGCGCCGCCGTCGAACCCGTCGAAGGAGGGCGGTTGCAGGAACAGGGTCTTCATCATCGCATCGGTCCTAATTCATATGCCGCGGGGCGGCTTCTGCCTGTCGCCCGCTGTCGCTGCGGCCCGAATCGGCCTCCAGCACATTGCCACGCCACTCGACGGTATCGCTCCAGAAACTCATCACGAAAATGGCCGCCGAAACCATATCGCGCAAGAGGAAAAGCCAGGGCGCCGGCGTGCTCGCCAGGGCGGGTGAACCACGGCCGCGCCCGGAAAATCCAAGGCGGCGTTCGAGCTGCTGCGCGATCATGTAGCGCAGGCCGGCGGCGAGGGCCAGGCCGATCCATGTCCACGTCGCGCCGCCGGACAGCAGCAGTGCCGCCAGGGCCCAGAAGAGCGGGAACTGCGTGATCATTCCGGCATAGCTGAACGGCACCAGCGCGCGAATTGTGCGGGCCCAGCGCAGTTCGTGCCGCATGAGGGCGGCGAACGTCGTCTCGGGCACCGAGGTGGCCGGAAGCGCCGGCGCGAGAACGACCTGCTTGCCGGTGGCGCGGATGCGCTGGCCGAGGACGTTGTCGTCGGCGAGATGGTCGAGCAGCGCCTCGAACCCGCCGATCCGGTCGAGATCGGCGCCGCGGAGAGCCATTGTCGCGCCAAGGCAGTCCTGCCGGCCGAGCGCGCGGGCGATGGCGGCGCCGGGAAGGAAGCCGTGATTGATCTGCATCGCGCCCAGCCGGGCGGCGAGCGCGCCGTTCGCGGGCAGACCGGTATAGAAGGTCGTGGCGAGGCCCGCCTCTGGCCGCGAGAGGGAGCGGGCGATGCCGTTCAGGAAATCCGGTGCGACATGCATGTCGGCATCCGAGATCACGAGAAGGTCGTACCGGGCGGCGGACCGCATTGCGATCAGGTTGGCGACCTTCCGGTTGCGGCCCGCCCGGTGCGGCCCGGCGACCGTCGCGACGTCGACCTGCCTGTAGCGTGCCTGCAAACGGGCTACCAGGGCGAGGGCGGGGTCATCGGGATCGGCCGCGCCGAATACGAGCTGAAACCGCGGATAGTCCAGCAGGAAGAAGGATTCGAGCGCAATGTCGAGCAGCGGTTCGGTGCCGTGCAGCGGCTTGAGAACGGTGATGCCCGGCGCGTCGTCCGGCATTGAAGCTTCCGGATGCCGGGCGACGCGCACGAGGGTGGAGCCGATGGCCTGCTGGACGAGGCCGACCGCGCAGAGCGCGTCGGCGAGGGCCGGCAGGATTGCGGTCATGTCAGTCCTTGATCGCCCCGCCGGACAGCGAAGCGACCTTCGCCTTCAGCGCATCGATCAGCCGCGACGCGTTGCCAGGCTCGATCAGGCCGCTGAAGTCGGAGCGCTGCGTGGCGACCTTGCTGATTGTCCCGTCGAAGAGAACGTCGGTGATTTTCCACACACCGCCGGACTGCCGCATCACGTAGGCCAGTTCGACCTTCTTTCCCCCGTTTCCCTCGAACGTGGTCGACACGACGCGGGCATTGCCTGTCCGCCGGATGTCGGGATTGGTCGTGAAGTGCTGGCCGGCGTAGGCGTTGAAGTTGCTCACATAGGTTGCAACCGTATACTGGCGGAACAGTTTCTCAAGCTCGGTTTTCTGGGCAGCCGGAATTTGCGACCAGAGCAGTCCTGCCGAGTTCTGCAGGATCAGTCGAAGGTCGAAACTCTTTTCGATCACCGGCTTGAGCATGGCGTAGCGCGCACTGAAGGTCTTGCCGGCGCTGCCAGCCTTCATTGTCGCGATCAGCGCGTCGTCCAGAGCGTTGACCGGCTGCGTTTCCGGGGCAGCGGCAGCGCGTGCCGCCGGAAGCGCGAAGGGCAGGGCCACGGCAAGTGGCGCCGCCAGGAGCATTCGACGTTTCATAAGGGCAGATATGGCGATCAACGTGCCGGAATTGCGACCGAACCGTGCGAATTTTCGGGCACGGCTCCGCGACCGAGCGCGCCGAGCGCGTGCGCCACGATATCCTTCGCGGTAAGTCCGGCATCGATCAGCTGGCCGGCGGGTGAGTTGTGGTCGATGAAGCGGTCCGGAAGCGTCATCGGGCGGAATCGCAGTCCTGAGTCGAACGCGCCAGACCAGGCGAGATGGTGGCCGACAGCCGCGCCGAAGCCGCCGCTCGAACCATCCTCGATCGTGATCAGGACTTCGTGATGACGGGCAAGCTGGTCCACCAGCGCGGTATCGAGCGGCTTCATGAAGCGGGCATCGGCGACGGTTGCGGGGAAGCCGCGCGCCGCGAGTTCGTCCGCTGCCTTCAGCGCTTCGGCCAGGCGTGGGCCGAGCGCCAGGACGGCCACCTTGCTGCCTTCGCGCACGATTCGTCCCTTGCCGATTTCCCATGGCGTTCCGCGCGCAGGGAGCTGGACGCCGGTGCCCTCGCCGCGCGGATAGCGGAACGCGGACGGGCGGTCGTCGATCGCGGCCGCGGTGGCAACGCAGTTCATCAGTTCCGCCTCATCGGACGGTGCCATGATCACCATTCCGGGGAGGCAGCCGAGATAGGCGAGGTCGTAGGCGCCGGCATGGGTGGCACCGTCCGCGCCGACGAGGCCGGCGCGGTCCATGGCGAAGCGCACGGGCAGGGACTGGATCGCCACGTCATGCACGACCTGGTCGTAGGCGCGCTGGAGAAAGGTGGAATAGATCGCGCAGAACGGCGCCATGCCTTCGGTCGCCATGCCGGCGGCGAAGGTCACGGCGTGCTGTTCGGCGATGCCGACATCGAAGCAGCGGTCCGGGAAGCGCTTGCCGAAGGCGTCGAGGCCGGTGCCGCTCGGCATCGCCGCGGTGACCGCGACGACGTTCGGATTATGTTCCGCCTCGGCGATCAGCGCCTGGGCGAACACCTTTGTATAAGAGGGCGGTCCCGGCGGCGCCTTGGTCTGCTCGCCGGTGACGACGTTGAACTTCGAGACGCCGTGATACTTGTCGGCCGACGCCTCGGCCGGTGCGTAGCCCTTGCCCTTCTGGGTGACGACATGGAGCAGGATCGGCTCGTCGCCGTCGATGTCGCGCAGATTGCGCAGGACCGGAAGAAGATGGTCGAGATTATGGCCGTCGATCGGGCCCACATAATAAAAGCCCAGCTCCTCGAACAGCGTGCCGCCGGTAAGGATTCCGCGGGCGTATTCCTCGGCGCGCTTGGCCGTGCGTTCGAGCGTGCGGGGGAAGCGTTTCGCCATCCGGGCGGCGAAATCGCGGATCGAGAGGAAGCTGCGCGAGGAGATCAGCCGCGAGAGGTAGGCGCTCATCGCGCCGACCGGCGGCGCGATCGACATATCGTTGTCGTTGAGGATGACGATCATGCGGGACTTGCTGGCGCCCGCGTTGTTCATCGCCTCATAGGCCATGCCGGCGGACATCGCCCCGTCGCCGATCACGGCGATGACGTGACGCTTAGGGGATTCATCCTTCAGGTCGCGGGCCACGGCCATGCCCAGTCCGGCCGAAATCGACGTCGAGGAATGGGCGGCCCCGAACGGATCGTATTCGCTTTCGGAACGGCGCGTGAAGCCGGACAGCCCGCCGGGCTGGCGCAGTGTACGGATGCGATCGCGCCGGCCGGTGAGGATCTTGTGCGGATAGGTCTGATGGCCGACATCCCAGATCAGGCGATCCCGCGGGGTCTCGAACACCGCGTGCAGGGCCACCGTCAGCTCGACGACGCCGAGCGACGCGCCCAGGTGCCCGCCGGTCACGGAAACGGTGTCGATCGTTTCGGCGCGCAATTCCCCGGCGAGCTGGCGGAGCTGGTCGGCGGAGAAATTGCGCAGGTCGCTCGGAACGCGGACACGATCCAGCAGGGGAGTCTGCGGCGGCATCAGACGACACCCCGTGCGCAGGTAACCGGTCTTTCGCTGGCGCGGTAAGCCATCATGCTGATTCCTTCAATCTCCGTCATTGCGACCCTGCGGCACTCCGGGCCGTGCCGGTACCCGGAGGATTTATACATTCATCGTGGGGAGCGATAGGGCATGGTTGAAGAGATAAGATCAACCGGTCTGGAATGAAACGGGTGCGGGGATGGGGTGGCTGTTTGATCTCGCACGATGCATAACTGCAACACAGGCGGTCTCCAAGAGGGGGCTCGGAACAGGCGCCCTTGCGAAGCCGCCTTGGGATGACTTATTTCAGAGAAACGGCGTACTGCCGGAGTGGATTTCCCACAATCGCGAATTCCCGATTCGAAAGGCGACAGACCATGGATCTGCCTCATACCATGACCGAATGCGCAGATCCGGCCGTGGACCAGACGGTCATGAAAGTCGTGCTGGCGCAGCCGCGCGGGTTCTGCGCCGGCGTCGAGCGGGCGATCGAGATCGTTGAACGGGCATTGGCGAAATTCGGTCCGCCGATCTATGTGCGCCATGAAATCGTGCATAACCGCCATGTGGTGGAGGATTTGAGATCCCGCGGCGCGGTGTTCGTCGACGAGATTTCGGAAGTGCCGGATGGGGCGATTACGGTGTTTTCTGCGCATGGCGTCGCGCGGAAAGTGCAGCAGAGCGCCGCGAACCGCGCCCTGCCGGTGATCGATGCCACCTGCCCGCTGGTTGCCAAGGTCCATTCCGAAGGGCGGCGCTACGCTGGTCAGGGGCGGGAGATCGTGCTGATCGGCCATGCCGGGCACGCGGAAGTCGAGGGGACGATCGGCCAGATCGACGGTCGGGTCTATCTTGTGCAGACCGTCGAGGATGTGGCGTCTCTGCAGGTGAGCGACCCGGACAAGCTTGCCTATATCACACAGACGACGCTTTCGGTTGACGACACGCGCGGAATCATTGCGGCGCTGGTCGAGCGCTTTCCCGGGATCGTCGGTCCCGACGTGCGCGATATCTGCTATGCTACCCAAAACCGGCAGGAAGCCGTGCGGCATCTGGCCGAACAGGTCGACGTTATCCTGGTCGTCGGCAGCCGAAATTCATCGAATTCCAATCGTTTGTGCGAGATCGGCGCCGAATTGGGGCGTCCGTCCTATCTGATCGACGATGCCAGCCATCTCGATCCGTCCTGGTTCAAGGGCATCCGCGCCGTCGGGGTTACGGCGGGCGCGTCGGCGCCGGAAGTGCTGGTCAAAGGGGTGATCGATGGCCTGCGGAAGTTCGGCGCCATCGAAATCGATACCCTTGCCGGCACGCCGGAAGATGTCAGGTTCAAACTGCCCACCGAAGTGAGCGATGCCTGAACGGCGCATCGGCAGGTTGGGAAATATCAGGAGTTACCAATGGGCGTGCCGCTGAAGCAGGCGATCAAGGTTGGAGCCTACGTGCTGAAACAGCATTTGACCGGCAATCGGCGGTATCCGCTGGTGCTGATGCTGGAGCCGCTGTTCCGCTGTAACCTGGCTTGCGCCGGTTGCGGCAAGATCGATTATCCCGCACCGATTCTGAATCAGCGCCTGTCGGTTGCCGACGCGCTGGAAGCCGTGGATGAGTGTGGCGCTCCGGTTGTGGCGATTGCTGGCGGCGAGCCGCTGCTGCACCGGGAAATGCCCGAGATCGTCGAGAAGATCCTGGCGCGGGACAAGTTCATCTATCTCTGCACGAATGCGCTGCTGCTCGAGAAGAAGATCGACCAGTACAAGCCGCACCCGAATTTCTGCTGGGACATTCATCTCGACGGCGATCGCGAGATGCATGACCAGGCGGTCAGTCAGGAAGGCGTCTACGAACGTGCCGTTGCCGCGATCAAACTGGCCAAGGCAAAGGGATTCCGTGTTTCGATCAACTGCACATTGTTCGACGGAGCCAATCCCGAGCGGGTCGCCGCGTTCCTCGATACCGTGAACGAAATCGGCGTCGATGGGGTCATGACGTCCCCGGGTTATGCCTATGAGCGTGCCCCGGATCAGGAACATTTCCTTAACCGTCAGCGGACGAAAGAACTTTTCCGGGCGATCTTCCGCCATGGAAAGGAGCGGAAGGCGCGCGGAATTCGCTGGAAATTCAATCAGTCTCCCCTCTTTCTCGACTTCCTGGCCGGCAATCAGACCTACAAGTGCACGCCCTGGGGCAACCCGACGCGCAACGTGTTTGGTTGGCAGCGGCCTTGCTACCTAATCGGGGAAGGCTACGCAAAGACGTACAAGGAGCTGATGGAGACAACCGATTGGGACAAATATGGTGTCGGCAATTATGAAAAATGCGCCGACTGCATGGTCCACTCGGGCTTCGAGGCGACTGCGGTGGTTGACTCGGTCAAGCGCCCCTGGAAATTGGCCAAGCTTGCGGTGACGGGGATCCGTACCGAAGGCGCCATGGCGGCAGATATCCCGCTTGATCATCAGCGGCCGGCGGAGTTTGTGTTCTCACGGCACGTCGAACACAAGATGGCGGAGATCCAGGGAACCCAGGAACCGGCCGAACCCGCGGAGTAACCGGGGAACGGCCGTATCCCGCCCCTGTTGCGGTCATCCGGCGGCGCTTCGCTCGCGAGGCGCCGGCATGATGTTTTGTGCGGGGGCAGTTCTGGTCGGACGGAGTTCGGACTCTCGACGGTCGACAATCATGTAGCCCCGGCCCCAGTTCGTCTGGATCAGGTCGTCGGCTCCGGCGGCCAGCAGTTTCTTGCGGATTTTGCAGATGAACACGTCGATGATTTTTGGGTTGGGCTCGTCGAGCCCTCCATAGAGATGATCAAGGATCGCTTCCTTGCTCAGAACGCATCCTTTCCTTAGGGCAAGGATCTCCACGATCTGATATTCTTTTTCCTGCTTACCCACGTTGATCAGCCATGTTGAGCGGAGCACAAAGCAAGAACTTGGTGCTGTGAGCGGAGGAAGCGATGGCGCGCAATGCGGTGCAGTTTCAGCGCGGGCTGAGCGAGGCCGAATTTGAGCGGTTGTATGGCACGGAGGAGCAGTGCCGCGCGGTGGTGATCGCCGCCCGCTGGCCCGACGGGTTCTCCTGCCCGGTCTGTGGCGGGCGCTCTTATAGCGAGGTGAAGACCCGGGGCTTGTTCCAGTGCACGAAATGCCGACGGCAGACATCGCCGATTGCGGGCACGATTTTCGCCTCGACCAAATTGCCGCTGCGGACCTGGTTCCGGGCCATGTACCATCTGACCCAGAGCAAGCAGGGCATCTCCAGCATCGAGTTGGGCCGACGTCTCGGGGTGCGACAGACCTCGGCCTGGATGCTCAAGCACAAGCTCCAGCAGGTGATGCTGGAACGCGATGGGCGCAAACGCCTGACCGGGCGGGTCGAGATCGATGATGCTTATCTCGGCGGTGAACGCTCCGGCGGCAAGCGCGGGCGAGGCGCGCCCGGCAAGACCCCTTTCATCGCGCAGTCGAGACCACGCCTGAAGGCAAGCCGGTTCGACTGAAACTGCGGCGGGTGGCCGGGTTCACCGGCCAGG
>NZ_JFHO01000095.1:0-8108 GCF_000724705.2 Acidiphilium sp. JA12-A1 | reverse complement strand
CGTGGATCTGGCTGCCCGCGCGCGAGAATCCGTTATCAGCCACCGCGCTGCGCGCCCGCGCCCGCAAGGCCCGCGCGCCGCGCGGCATTCAAGGAGACCGGCCATAGCCCGCCCGCCGACCCGCTCGACCCCGCCCGCCGCCACACCGCGCAAGCCGGCCGCGAAGCGCAAGCCGCCGCTTCCCGCCGAAGTCGCGCCCAAGGCCCCCGGAACCCCGCGCAAGAAGGCCGCCATCGCCGGACCCGCGCCGCAAGCCGCCCGCCAGCGCCGCAGCGCGGACAAGGCGGCCGAACGGCTCGCGGAGATGGAACGGGTCATCACCGAGAGCCTCGCCGACGACAAGGCCGAGAACATCGTGACGATCGACCTCGCCAGCCGCGCCAGCTTCGCCGACCGCATGGTGGTCGCCACCGGCCTTGCCGACCGGCAGATCGCCGCGATGGCGACCCACCTGCTCGAAAAGCTCGCCGCCATTGGCGTCAAGCGCGTGCAGGTCGAGGGCGCCGGCGGGTCGGACTGGGTGCTGGTCGATGCCGGCGACATCGTCGTCCATCTCTTCAAGCCGGAAGCGCGCGAGCTCTACGCGCTCGAAAAGATGTGGAGTGCCGATCTGGACGAGCCGGTGTGACGGCTCCGGGCGCCCGGTTGCGCATCATCGCGATCGGGCGCGACTCCAAGGGGCCGGAGGCCGATCTCGTCGCCCGCTACGCCGCGCGGCTCCAGCCCCGGCCGGAGGTCGTCGCCCTGCCCGACGGCACCGGCAGCCCGGCCGAGATCAAGCGGCGCGAGGCGGACGCCATTCTCCGCCGCCTCGCCGCCGAGGATCTGGTCATCGCCCTCGACCTCGGCGGCAAGGCGCCGGACAGCGCGGCCTTCGCCGCCATGCTCGCGTCATGGCGCGAAACCTCCCGGCCGCTGGCCTTCGTCATCGGCGGCGCCGAGGGGCTGGAGCGGCGGATCATCGAGCGCGCCGACGCCGTGCTGTCGCTCGGCAACCTGACCCTGCCCCATCTCCTCGCCCGCGCGGTGCTCGCCGAACAGCTCTACCGGGCGCAATGCATCCTCGCCGGGCACCCCTATCACCGGGCGGGGCGGCCATGAATCCGGCATGATTGACTTGCCTCGTCTCTGACGCTACCTGAGCGCCACCCATGGGGCGGCGTAGCTCAGCGGTAGAGCAGGGGAATCATAATCCCTTGGTCGGTGGTTCAAATCCGCCCGCCGCTACCAGGGCCTTTCCGGACATCGACGATGGCTTGCGCGGCGCGGCGCGGCGACGCACCCCGCTCAGGCGCGGGAGAATCCCTGCAGGCGCCGGCGCAATTCGTATTCCGACACCGGGCGGGCGAAGTAATACCCCTGCGCCCACTCGCAGCCGAGCCGCGTCACGTAATCGAGCTGGACCCTGGTTTCCACCCCTTCCGCCGTCACCGGCAGGTTGAGCGCCGCCGTCATGCCCATGATCGCCTCGAAGATCGGCTGCCGGTCGCCCGGCGCGCGGATGCGCGAGATGAAGGACTTGTCGACCTTGACGATATCGAC
Source organism: Acidiphilium sp. JA12-A1 (assembly GCF_000724705.2). Classification (NCBI taxonomy): domain Bacteria; kingdom Pseudomonadati; phylum Pseudomonadota; class Alphaproteobacteria; order Acetobacterales; family Acidocellaceae; genus Acidiphilium; species Acidiphilium sp. JA12-A1. The sequence continues at coordinate 6,566 of NZ_JFHO01000095.1, read as the reverse complement.
CTTGAACGTGTCGAGATAGGACAGCGACGAATAGCCCGTTCCGAAATCGTCGAGCACGAGAATCACGCCCTGCTCGCGGAGATCCTGCAGGACGTGAATGCTCGATGCGTTCTGCGACAGCAGGACCGATTCGGTCACTTCGAGCTTGAGCCGCGAGGCGGGCAGTCCGGCCGCGGCCAGCGCGTCGCCGACGACCAGCCGGATATCGCCCAGCTCGAACTGGCGCGGCGAGACGTTGACGGAAATCTTCACGTCCTCCGGCCAGTGGCGGGCGGCCTTGCAGGCGGTGCCGAGAACCCACGCGCCGAGGGAGGCGATCTGGCCGCTTTCCTCCGCGACCGGAATGAACTCCGCCGGCAGAATCAGGCCGCGCTCGGGGTGGTGCCAGCGCAGCAGCGCCTCGACGCCGACGATGCGCTGGCTCGCCAGCTGCACGATGGGCTGGAAGGCGAGCGCGAACTCGCCCCGCGTGAGCGCGCCGGACAGCTCCGCGCGCAGCCGCCGCCCGGCCTCGTCCGCCCGCTGCATGTCCGGATGGAACAGGCGATAGGAGCCGCGCGCCTTCGACTTCGCGACGTAGAGCGCCCGATCCGCCTGGTTGTAGAGCGCATCGGCATCGGTCATCCCCAGGCTCGACACGGCGATGCCGACCGACACGCTGCTCGGCAGCGAGATGCCATCCACATCGAACGGCGCCCGCATGATCGCGAGAATGCGCTCGGCGAGCGCGATGGCGTCGGCCGGCCCGCCCACCCCGGTCTGCATGACCACGAACTCGTCGCCGCCGCAGCGCGCGAGCAGGTCCTGCGAACGCAGGCAGAGCCGCAGCCGGCTGACGAACTGGCGCAGCACCGCATCGCCCGCGGGATGCCCGTGCTGGTCGTTGATCTCCTTGAAATAGTCGAGATCGAGGCACAGCAGCGCCGTCAGGTCGCCGGCGTCCTGCCGCTCCAGCTGCGCGGACAGCCGCGAAAACAGGGTGCCGCGATTCGCCGCGCCGGTCATGAAGTCGAAGCTCGCCGCGTACCGAAGCTGCTGCTGCGCGAGGCGCTTTTCCGAAATGTCGCGCAGGAACAGCGAAATGTCGCCGCCATCGGCGAACAGGCTCGCCTCCAGCCAGAGATCGGTCGGCGGCCAGAACAGCTCGAAATGCCCGCCGGCGCCGTCCCGCATCGCCCGCGAAACGGCCATGCGCAGCTCGCGGCAATGGGCTTCGGCGAACAGGCTGGCGACGTTGCATCCCACCGCATCGTCCGGCAGGCCGAGCATGGTCATGGCCCGCGCATTGGCGAACCTCGCGCGCCCCGCGGCATCGAAAACGATCACGGCATCGCCGCTCGCCTCCAGCACGCGCAGGGCCAGCGCCTCGGACGCCTTCCGCGCCTCCTCCGCCGCATGGCGATCGGTGATGTCCTCCAGCGTGCCGTACCAGCGCAGGATCCGCCCGTCCTCGCCACGCCGGGCGGCGGCGCGGGCGCGCATCCAGCCATAGGCGCCGTCGGACAGCCGGAGCCGGTATTCGACGTCGATCGGCGCGCCGGACTCGATGTTCCGCCGCCAGGCGGCGAGCGTCGGGTCCCGGTCGTCCGGATGCAGCGCCGAAACCCAGCCGAACGGCATGGTCTCGTCCCGGCTCATGCCGGTCAGCGCGAACCATTGCGGGCCGACCTCGAGAATCGCGCCGTCGGGGCCGGCCGTCCATGGAATCTGCGGGTGCAGCTCGACCATGTGCCGGTAATGGTCCTCGCTCTCGCGCAGCGCCGCCTCGATCCGGCGATAGGGCGTGATGTCCTGGGTGGTGCCGCGCAGCTGCGACACGGTTCCGTCCGCCCCCACCACCGGCTCGGCATGGGTCAGCACGTCATGCACCGCCCCGTCCGGCAGGATCACCCGGTATTCCAGCGTCGCCGCCGTCCCGCTCCGCGCGGCCTCCCGGAAGGTCGCCATCGCGGCGTCGTAATCGTCCGGGTGGATGGCGCGGCGCATCTGGTCGTAATCGATCTCGGCGGCGCCGCCTTCAAGGCCGAGCAGCCACGTCGTTTCCACCGAGAGCCAGATCCGGCGCCGTGCCAGGTCCCACCGCCAGGCGCCGACGCGGGCGAGGCGATGCGCGCTGGCGAGTTCCTCGGTGCGCTGCGCAAGTTCGAGCGCCAGCGCGGCGAGACGCTCGGAATCGCCGCCCCCGCAAGGCGTGGCGGGCAGGTCGGGGACCAGGTCGAGATCGATGGTGATGCCCACCACCCGCAGCGGCCGGCCCGCGGCGTCGCGCACCACCACCCGGCCGCGCGCGACCTGCCGGATCCAGCCGCCGGCCGCATCCCGCGCGCGATAGCCGATCTCGAACTCCGGTGCCGCCTGCCCGTCGTCGCAGCGCAGCGCCGCGCCGACCCGCGCCCGGTCGTCGGGATGGACCCGCGCGCAGACCTGCTCGACCGTCTCCGCCGGCGGGCAATCCACCCCTTCCCGCGCCTGCCCGTGGTAATGCCGGATCAGGCCCGCCACCGGATCGAGATCCCAGAGCACCACGCCGCGCCCCCCCAGGACCAGCGCGCCGAGCGTCGTCACATCGTCGGGCACGGTGCGGCTCATGGCTCCCCTCCGGCGGCGGCGGCGCCGTCCGGCCCGGCCGGGCGCATCACCGGCGAGGCCGAAAGGCGCTGCATCGATGCCTCGTAGCGGCGGTAACTCCCCCGCCCGGCATGCTTGACAGCGTAGAGCGCTCGGTCGGCGCGGTCGAGTAACGTCTCCGGATCGTCGCCGTCGAACGGGCACAGCGCCACCCCGACCGAGGCGGAAACGACGATCGGTTCCGGATCGGTCGCGAACGGGTGGCCGATGGCGGCGACGATGCGGTCGGCCAGGTGCAGCGCCTGCGCCGCGTCGCGAATGCCGAGCTGGATCACGCAGAACTCGTCGCCACCCAGCCGCGCGACCGTATCCCCGGCGCGGATCACGCCGCTCAGCCGCCGGGCGACGATGCGCAGCACGTTGTCGCCCACGAGGTGGCCGAACTGGTCGTTGATCGGCTTGAACCCGTCGAGATCGACCAGCAGCAGGCCGACGACCTCGCCGCTACTTCGCGCGGCGGCCAGCGCCTGCGCGAGGCGCAGGGTCAGCTGCCCGCGATTGGGCAGTCCGGTCAGCAGGTCATGCGCGGCAAGGTGGTGGGCCCGCGCCTCCGCCTCGCGGAAGCGCGTCACATCGGAAATGACGGCGACGATGAACGGCGCCCTGCCCTCGGCGGTGTCGAGATGGATCAGGCGCTTGCGGGTGATGACGATGCGCTGCCGTCCGCCGGCCCCGGTCACGATCTCCTCGTTCTCGTTCGGCAGGCCGGTGGCGAAGACCTGATCGTCGATCCGCCAGAACACCTCGAGCTGCGCCTGCGGCAGGAGTCCCGCCCCGGTCTGCCCCAGCAACGCCTCCCGCGGCCGGCCCATGAAATCCGCCATCGCCTGGTTGACCAGCACGAGCCGATGCTCCCGGTCGATCACGATGACCGGGTTCGGAATCGAATCCAGCAACGCCTGCAGGACTTCGACCGTGGGGACGATGGTGGATTGAGCGAACAAGAATATCTCGGACCAGACGACCGTCTCGGAAAACCGGAAGATTGCCCGAAATAATTACTACTCGATTAATTAACGGCCCATTTGATGTTCGCATGGCGCTCCCGCCGCGCGCCGGCGCGGCGAGTCGCCGCCGGGTGCGATCAGACCGGCTTGCCGCGCGCGGCGCGCAGCAGGTTGCGATAGGTGCCGTCGAACACCGTGTCGGTCGAGGACGTCCAGCGCGTCTCCTGGCCGAGCGTCTCCCGGCTGGCGTGAATGCGCCGCGACCGCAGTTCCCGCGCCTCCGCCTCCTCCGGCGCCATCGGCTGCAGGTCGAGGTCCGGCTCCGCCGGCACCACGGTCAGCTGGATGAACGGTTCGCCGCGGCGGAACACATGCGTCACCCCCTCCGGCGGCGCCTTGAAGACGACGAAGGAGATCATCGGCCACCACTGGGTCCGCAACAGCGCCGGCACGGCGAGCGGCACGTCGTCCGCGCCGGAGGTGTAATAGCGCGGATGCGGCTCGACCCGCACCGCCATCGGCTCGTCCACCGCCATGTCGAGCAGCAGCTGGTGCGTGTAATACCCCTCGCCGAACGGGCGGAAGGGCGGCCAGTTGATGCCGGTGCAGGGGTCCGGACCCCAATCGCTCTCCAGCGTGACCACCCCGTCGCGGCGGCCGACGCGGAGTTCGTTGTCATAGGGATAGAAGAGTTCGATCCCGTATTGCGCGCCCTCGATGAAGGGCATGCAGTGCCAGGGCTGTTCGTGCGCGCCGTCGCGCCGCGGCTGGGGTTCGCCACCCCAGCCCGGCACCTCGAGCTTGGTGCGCCGCGGCGCCAGTCCCGGTTCGAAAAAGCGCAGCCTGACCGTCGTCACCCGATCCTCCGTCGTTGCCCGTCGCGGCCTCAGTACCAGCCGGGCCGGTAATACCACCCGTAATAGCCGTAATACCCGTGATGATGGTGATGATGGTGGTGGTGATGGTGATGATAATAGAACCGGCGATACGCGTTGTGATGATGGTGGTGGTGGTGATGGTCCACCTGCTCCAGCCGCGCCGCCGGCGCCTGCGTCCCCTCGCGCGCCAGCAGGGCGTCATGCGCGCGCAGGATCACGCCCGGCGCCGCCACCGGCGCCAGCAGTTCGGCGTAGGATGCGGCCTCCGGCAATGGCGCCGCCTCCGCGCTCGCGGCATGGAGGGGCGATGCGGCGGCGAGGCCGGCCATCGCGCCAAGCAGTCCGATCGTCTTGCGTTCCATCCTCGATCTCCTTTCGATCGCTGACCCGAACTAAATCCGCGGCAATGGCATTTCTGTGACCGGCCCGCCGGCGCGGTCTTTAAATTCCTGTCATGAACCCGCCGCCGCGGGGTTTCCCGCCGCCGCGCCGCTGGCTATCCTTGCCGTAAACGGAAGGAACCCCCATGGCGCTCGATTCGGAAAGCTTCGACATCCTGCTCGCAACCATCGACCGCTTCGTGCGCGAACGCCTGGTGCCCGCCGAGAACGAGGTCGAGGAGCAGGACGACGTGCCGGCGCCGATCGTCGCCGAGATGAAGGAGCTCGGCCTGTTCGGCCTGTCGATCCCCGAGGAGCATGGCGGCATCGGCCTGTCGATGGCGCAGGAATGCGAGGTGGTCCACCGTCTCGGCCAGACCTCCCTCGCCTTCCGCTCGGTGATCGGCTCGAATGTCGGCATCGGCTCGCAGGGCATCCTGATGGACGGCACCGCGGCGCAGAAGGCCGAATACCTGCCGCGCGTGGCCAGCGGCGAGCTGATCATGTCCTTCGCCCTGACCGAGCCCGATGCCGGGTCGGACGCCGCCTCGCTGACCACCCGCGCCGAGCGCGACGGCGAGGACTACATCCTCAACGGCGCCAAGCGCTACATCACCAACGCCCCCCGCGCCGGCGGCTTCACGCTGATGGCGCGCACCGGCGGGCCGGGGGCTTCGGGCATCTCCGCCTTCATCGTCCCGGCCGACACGCCCGGCCTGAAGCTCGGCCGCCCCGACCGCAAGATGGGCCAGCGCGGCACCAAGACCTGCGACGTCATCCTGGAAAACGCCCGCGTGCCGGCGGCGAACATCATCGGCGGCGTGCCCGGCCAGGGCTTCCGCACCGCGATGAAGGTGCTCGACCGCGGGCGCCTGCACATCGCCGCCGTCGCCTGCGGCATGGCCCGCCGCCTGCAGGACGAGGCGATCGCCTATGCCCGCGAGCGCCGCCAGTTCGGCCGGCCGATCGGCGAGTTCCAGCTCGTCCAGGCCATGCTCGCCGATTCCGAGGCCGAGCTGTCCGCCGGCTGGGCGCTGGTGCGCGACATCGCCCGCGCCTATGACGACCGCGCCGCCGGCGCGCCGGTCGCCGACCTGCCGATGCGCGCCTCCTGCGCCAAGATGTTCTGCACCGAGATGGTCGGCCGCGTCGCCGACCGCGCCGTGCAGGTGCATGGCGGCGCCGGCTACATGGCCGAATACAAGGTCGAGCGCTTCTATCGCGATGTCCGCCTGCTCCGCCTCTACGAGGGCACGACGCAGATCCAGCAGATGATCATCGGCCGCGCCCTGATCAGCCCGCGCTGAGCCCGCCGCGCCGGGTTTGACGCCGGCGCCCGCCTGCCGCAGAATTTCGGAATTCCGAATGCGGTGGGAGCGCGCATGGAGCCGATCGAAACCGGCGAAACGCTGATCGACAAGGTCTACGAACGCGTGGTGGAGGCCATCGCCGATGGCGCCCTGCTGCCCGGCATGCGCATCCGCCAGGGCGAGCTGGCCGCCCGTCTCGGCGTCTCCCGCCAGCCGGTCAGCCACGCGCTCCACCTGCTGCACCGCCAGGGCCTGCTGCGCGAAAGCGGCCGCAAGGGCTTCGAGATCGCGCCGGTCGACCCCGAACGCGTCGCCCAGATCTACGATGTCCGCGCCGCTCTCGACGGCCTCGCCGCCCGCCGCGCCGCCGCCCGCCGGGATGCGGCCGCGCTCGCCGAACTCGACGCCATCGTTGCCGCCGCC
>NZ_JFHO01000096.1:0-50345 GCF_000724705.2 Acidiphilium sp. JA12-A1 | reverse complement strand
TGGACGGCCATCGCCCCGCTATCTGGATCTCCGATCTCTATGGCGCCCAGCGCGGTCATGCCGATGACTGGCAGATTTGCCTCGCCCACCAACTCCGGGACTGCAAATTCGCGATCGAGGCGGGTGATACGATCTTCGCACCCAGAATGAAGGCCCTGCTGCTCCGCGCCGTCGTGCTGGCGCGGCGCCATCGCACGCTCGCGGACGCTACAAGACGCGCCTGGCGGCGGCGCCTCGACCATGATCTCGACGCCGTCATGGCGCTCGCCCCGATCAACCACCACGGCAGACGATTGCGCCGACGATACGGCAAGGTTCGTGATCATCTCTTCACCTTCCTCGACCACCCGGATATCGCCGCGGACAACAACGGCTCCGAGCGCGAACTCCGGCCTACCGCGACATATCGCAAGGTCACCGGAGGGTTCCGATCCAACTGGGGCGCCGATTTCTTCGCCAACGTCCGATCCGTCGTCGGGACCGCCGCGCGGCACGGCCTTGATGCCTACACCGCTATCAAAAACGCCGTCACCGGAGCATCACTGCCCATCGCCCCCCTACCGGGTTGAGCAGATACGCGCTGCGCGAGGCGCTGATCCGCGTCAGTCAGCCCGGCACGGCAGTGCTGGCAATGCGCCGCCTTCGCGATCACCGTCTGATCGGGGTTCTCGGCAAGCAAGCGACCGCCACCCTCACGGCCGAGACTGCCTTTGCGGGGCCCCTTGCGCGGACTTTTCTCGGGCCGGTTTGGCTTCTGCCCGCGCGATGGCGGCAGGCTCGAATTGTCCGGCCGCTTCGGCGGTTCGTTTAGCCGCGCCTCCAACTCCGCAATCCGGCGTTCCGCATCCGAAAGCCGGATTGCCAGTTCCGCGTTCCTGCGCTCGGATGATTGCAACGCGTCCCATAGCGCGCGGATCAGCGCGTCTTTCTCAGCGTGCGATAGGAGAGACAGGTCAGGAAGCTCGTTCACGCCTCCCGTCGAATCGTATCCGCCGTGGTCACGTCAATTCACAATCGATTCAACTTATCGACGGACCAGGATGAGCAGATACGGAGCAGGTAATTCGGGTAACAACTGTTCCATTTTTTGTGCATGATTAGGAAACGGTAATGCAGGACACGAAAATCATGGAACTCCCCGCCCATGACAGGGCAATCGACATTACTGCCGAAACCTGTCCGATGACTTACGTGCGCACGCGACTCGCGCTCGATTCGATGGCGGCGGGCGAGGTTTTGCTGGTCCGGCTGCGCGGCGCGGAGCCGCGGGCGAACGTTCCCCGCGCGGCGTCCGACCAGGGTCATGACCTGCTCGACATGGTCGATCTGCCGGATGGCAGCGCTATTCTGGTGATCCGGAAAGCCGAAGACTGAACAGAAGGGCATCGCGCCCGGCGCCATAGTAATCGCGCCGGCGGCCGGCGGCGATGAAGCCGGCGGCGCGGTAGAGGGCGATGGCCGCGGCGTTATCGGCCTCGACCTCGAGGAACACGGTTTCGGCCCCGCGCGCCCGCGCCGCGGCGAGGGCGGCGGCGAGCAGCGCGCGGGCAAGGCCGCGCCGGCGGGCCGGCGGGGCGACGCCGATGGTGAGGATTTCGGCCTCGCCGGCGACGGCGCGGGCGATGACGAGACCACCGGCGGGGTCGAGAAAGCCGAAGGTCGTCGGATTGTCGAGCAGGGCGGCGAAGGCGGAGCCTGGCCACGGGTCGTCCGGAAAGGCGGCTTCGTGGAGGGCGGCCAGGGCTTCGGCGTGGACCCGGTTGACGGGCGCCGGGCCGGAGCCGTTCACGGGCGCGGGGGCGGACGCAGGCCGCCGGCGGGCAGGCGCGCCTCGGGCGGGTCGACATAGAGCGGCTGGGCCGGACGCGGCGCCAGCCCGGCGGCGAGGCGCCGGCGCAGGGCGGTGGCGATGCCGCCGATGGCGCAGGCGCGCAGGCCGGTCAGCAGGACGTCGTGACCACGCGCGGCGAGACGGGCGGCGGCCTCGGCGGCGCGGTCGCCGGCGAGGGCGACCGGACCGTCCGGCGAGGGCAGATCGGCGTCGTCGAAGGCGGCGGCCACACCGTCGCGTTCCAGGAAGACGCGGCCGCGCCGCGCCGCGGTGACGACCCAGAGCTTTCGGGCAAGATCGGGCAGCATCGCCGCCATCGCCTCGCCCACGGTGACGCCGAGGACCGGAATGCCGGCGGCGAGGCTGATTCCCTGCGCAAGGGCCAGGGAAGCGCGCAGGCCGGTGAAGCTGCCGGGGCCGATGGTGACGGCGACGCCGTCGAGGCCGGCGGCGGGCTGTCCCGCCTCGGCGAGGCAGTCCGCCGCCCAGACCGGCAGCAAATCGGCAAGGCCGGTCTCGGGCGCGCCCTCGCGGGCGGCGAGAACCTGTTCGCCCGCGATCACGCCGACATGGGCGCGCTTCAACGCGGCATCGAGCACCAGCAGGCGCGCGGCGGGCGGCGCCATCTCAGAGCAGGACGCAGGCTTCGTCGAATTCGAGGCGCGGGGCGCGGGGGAACGGGTCGTCTTTCTGGCCGTGGCCGAGATTGACGAGGAAATTCGAACGCCATCCCTGTTCGGAAAGGAAAATCTGGTCGACCTTCGCCTTGTCGAAACCGGACATCGGCCCGCAATCGAGCCCGAGGGCACGTGCGGCCATGATGAGATAGGCACCTTGCAGCGTGCCGTTGCGGAAGGCGGTTTCCTCGGCGAGGTCGGGGTTGCCGGCGAACCAGGCGCGGGCATCGGCGTGCGGGAAAAGCTTCGGCAGGTTCTCGTAGAATTGCGGATCGTGCGCGACGATGACGGTGACCGGCGCGGCCATCGTCTTCTCGATATTGCCGGGGTTGAGGGCGGGTTTCAGCCGCTCGCGCGATTCCGCGCTGCGCAGGAAGAGGAAGCGCGCGGGCGAGCAGTTGGCCGAGGTGGGGCCGTTCTTCAGCAGGTCGTAGAGCTGGTGAAGGGTTTCGTCCGGCACCGGGTCGGCCGTCCAGGCGGATTTGGTGCGGGCGGTGCGGAACAGCGCGTCGAGCGCGCCGTCATCGAGCGTCATGCGGACTCTCCGTTCAGCTGGGGGACGGCGGGGATCGCCGGCTCAGGCCATCACCTGCCGGACCGATTTCACTTCGGGCACGTAATGCTTGAGCAGGTTCTCGATACCCATCTTGAGCGTCGCCGTCGAGGACGGGCAGCCGGAGCAGGCCCCCTGCATGTGCAGCGAGACGATGCCGTCGCGGAAGCCGCGGAAGACGATGTCGCCGCCATCGCCGGCGACCGCCGGGCGGACCCGCATGTCGAGCAGTTCCTTGATCTGGTCGGCAATCTCGCGGTCGGCCGGATCGACGTCCTCGTCCACCTCGGCCTGGGCGCCGGCCATGACCGGGCGGCCGGAGAGATAATGCTCCATGATCGCGCCGAGCACCTGCGGCTTGAGGGAGGTCCATTCGGTGCCGTCATCGCGGGTGACGGAGACGAAATCGGCGCCGAGGAAGACGCGGACGACGCCCGGCAGCGCGAACAGCGCCTCGGCCAGCGGGCTCGCGGCGGCGGCATCGGCGGAGTCGAAATCGGCCGAGCCCTGGCCGAGCACCTCGCGGCCGGGGAGGAATTTCAGCGTGGCCGGATTGGGGGTGACATCGGTTTCGATGAACATGGAAGACACTCCGTATTTCAAACCGGACCTGTGCGGTCCTTTCGGCACAACATCGTCCCGATCGGGGCAAAGGACAAGGGGGGCTGACGCAGGGCAAAACCGCGGATGAATTCGGCGTAGGCCATGATTCCGACACGGCGGCGCCAGCATCGCGTCATGAAACGCAGGCTAAGGCGGAGCGGTTCAACCAACCGGAGTTCCGACATGAAGCCGATCCGCTCCCTCCGCGCCCACGCCCCCGCCGCCTTGCTGGCCGCGACCATGGCCGGCGCCTCGATCGCCGCCCTCGCCCTGCCCCATGCGCGCGCCGCAACCCCCGAGACCAAGACCACGACGGCGGCCGCCCCGCATTCGCCCGTGCTCAAGCATGTCGATCACCGGCTGGCGGCGCTGAAGACGAAACTCGGCATAACCAAGGCCGAGCAGGCGGCCTGGCATGGCTTCGCCCAGGTCTCGCGCGACAACGCGACCTCGATCGCCGCCCTCTACCAGAGCCGGGCCGCGCATCTCGCCACGATGAACGCGGTGCAGAACATGGAGTCCTTCGCCGCGATCCAGGCGAAGCAGGCGGACAACATGAACAAGCTGACCGCCGCGTTCCAGACGCTCTACACGAAGCTGGACGCCACGCAGCAGAAAAAGGTGGACGCGATGTTCCGCGCCTATGCGAAGCGGCACCTCGAACACCGGAAGCTGCACGCGAAGGGGTGAGCTCCCCCGTCAGCGCTCGGCGAGGACGAGGCGGCGCCGGCGGCCCGCGCGCAGCGGGATGACGCCGGCGACGTCCTTCGTCGCCTCGGTGAGGATGATGCCGCCGGCCTGGGCGGCGATGCGCCGGCCGGCGCGCTCGACCAGCGGGGCGGCGCGGAGAATGGCGCGGCCGCCGAGCGGGGGGAGGAACAGGGCGGCGTCGCGCCGCTCGACCCGGAACAGCGAGTCGGCCAGCATGCGGCCGAGCTGGGAGGGCGAATAGGGCTGGCCGTGGCCGAAGGGCGTGCGTTCGAGATAGGCCCAGGGCGAGGCGCGGTTGGGCACGACCACGATCATCCGCCCCTCGGGGCGCAGCACCCGCCAGGCCTCGCGCAGCAGGCGGCGGGCGGTTTCGGCGTGTTCGAGACCGTGGATCAGCAGCAGCCGGTCGACGCTGACATCGGCGAAGGGCAAGGCATCCTCCTCGACCAGCACGCTGAGGCCGGGGCGGGAGACGGGCCAGGGGGCGGCGCCGATCTGCGCCGGCACGGCGGCGATGCAGCGCGCCGCCTGATCCCGCCAGAGCCGCAGATAGGGGCCCGGATAGCCGAGGCCGAGCACCTCGCAGCCGCGCGCCTCGGGCCAGAACTCCCGCAGCCGGGCGCGAATCAGCCGCGCGGTGGCGGCGCCGCGCGGCGTGGCGTAGAAATCGGCGATCGAGGGCGCATCGAGACGCATCCCTCCACCTATAGCATGTGAGAAGGACGGATCATGGCGATTTCCCATCGCGGCTTCACGATCACGCGTGTGCCGATGCTCGCTGACAATTACGCCTGGCTGGTGGCGCATGGCGGGGCGAGCGCCTTCGTCGACCCGGCGGACGCGGCGGCGGCGATCGAGGCCGTCGAGGCGGCGGGCGGGCGGCTGGACTGGGTGCTGCTGACGCATCATCACGACGACCACATCGCCGGGGCGGTGGACCTCGCGGCCCGGTTCGGCGCGCGCATCGCCGGCAATGCGGCGGATGCGGCGCGGCTGCCGAGGCTGGATGCGGCGCTGGCGCCGGGGGAGACGATCGATCTCGGCGGTGCTGCGGTCAGGATGATCGCGACACCGGGGCATACGGTCGGGCATGTCACCTATGTGTTCGGCGATGCGGCGGCGGCCTGCGGCGATACGCTGTTCAGCCTCGGCTGCGGGCGGATGTTCGAGGGCACGCCGGCGCAGTTCCATGCCAGTCTGCAGGCGCTGGCGGCGCTCGACCCCGAGACGCTGATGCTGTGCGGGCATGAATATACGCTGTCGAACGCGCGGTTCGCCCGCCATGTCGACCCGGACAACGCGGCGCTGGCGGCGCGGGCGGCGGAGGTGGAGCGGCTGCGCGCGGCGGGCGCGCCGACGCTGCCGGTGCGGCTCGCCGACGAGCTGGCGGCCAACCCGTTTCTCCGCGCCGCCTCGGCCGAGGAATTCGCCCGGCTGCGCGCCGCCAAGGACAGGTTCTGACCAAGGCGGCGGGCCGGGGCAAAATCAGGGCGAGAGCAGCGGGGCGATCTGGTCGAGCACGGCGGCGTCCTCGATCGTCGGCGGGATGACCGGCTGCGCGCCGTTCGCCATCTGCTTCATCGTGGCGCGGAGGATCTTGCCGGAGCGGGTTTTGGGCAGGCGCTGGACCACCAGCGCGTCCTTGAACGCGGCGACCGGGCCGATGCGCTCGCGCACCAGGGCGACGAGCTCGGCGGCGATTTCGGCATCCGCCCGGGCGACGCCGGATTTCAGCACGACGAGGCCGAGCGGCACCTCGCCCTTCACCGCGTCGTGCCGGCCGATCACGGCGCATTCGGCGACATCGGGGTGGGCGGCGAGAACCTCTTCCATCGCGCCGGTCGAGAGGCGGTGGCCGGCGACGTTGATGATGTCGTCGGTGCGGCCCATCACCCAGATGTCGCCATCCTCATCGACCATGCCGGCATCGCCGGTGCGATACCAGCCGGGGAAGGTTTCGAGATAGGCGCGGCGGTAGCCCTCGTCGTCGTGCCAGAGGGTGGGGGCGCAGCCGGGGGGCAGCGGCAGGCGGATGGCGAGGGCGCCAACCTCGCCGGAGGGCATCAGCCCGCCCTCGGGGTTGAGCGCCCGGACCTCGTAGCCGGGACAGGGGCGGCCGCCGGAGCCGGGCTTGAACGCGGTGAGGCCGAGGCCGCGGAAGCGGGCGGAGATCGGCCAGCCGGTTTCGGTCTGCCACCAGTTGTCGATCACCGGCCTGCCGAGCAGGGCGGCGATCCATTCGGCGGTCGGCGGGTCGCAGCGCTCGCCGGCGAGGAACAGGGCTTCGAGTTTCGAGAGATCGTGCTGGCGGGTGAGCGCGCCCTCGGGGTCCTGCTGCTTGATCGCGCGCAGGGCGGTGGGGGCGGTGAACAGGGTTTTGACCCCGTGCTGGGCGCAGACGCGCCAGAAGGCGCCGGCATCCGGCGTGCCGACGGGCTTGCCCTCGTACATCACGGTGGTGACGCCGGCGAGCAGCGGGGCATAGACGATATAGGTGTGGCCGACGACCCAGCCGACATCGGAGGCGGTCCACATCACCTCGCTCGCGCTGCCGGGACCGGGATGGACGTCGTACATCATCGGGATGGTGGCGGCGAGGGCGACGGCGTGGCCGCCATTGTCGCGGACGATGCCCTTGGGCCGGCCGGTGGTGCCGGAGGTGTACAGCACATAGAGCGGGTCGGTCGCGGCGACGGGGACGGGATCGTGCGGGGCGGCGGCGGCCTCGGCGTCGAGATAATCCTCGTCGCGGCCGGGGACGAGATCGGCGCGCAGGGCCTCGCGCTGGAAGATCAGGCAGGCGCGCGGCTTGTGGGCGGCGCGCTCCAGGGCGGCGTCGAGGATCGGCTTGTAGGGCACGACGCGGCCGGGTTCGAGGCCGCAGGAGGCGGCGATGACGAGTTTCGGCTCGGCGGAATCGATGCGGCTGGCCAGCTCGGGGGCGGCGAACCCGCCGAAGACGACGGAATGAATGGCGCCGAGCCGTGCGCAGGCCAGCATCGCGATCGCCGCTTCGGGGACCATCGGCATGTAGATCACCACGCGGTCGCCCTTCGCGACACCGCGGGCGGCGAGCGCGCCGGCGAGTTTCGCCACCCGGTCGCGCAGGGCGCGGTAGGTGTAGCGGGCGATGCGGCCTTCCATCGCGCTGTCCCAGATCAGGGCGATGCGCTCGCCGGCGCCGGCGGCGATGTGACGGTCGAGGCAGTTGGCGGCGGTGTTCAGCGTGCCGCCCGGAAACCAGCGGCCGAACGGACCCTGGGCGGGATCAAAAACCTTTTCATAGGGGGTGATCCAGTCGATCCGGCGGGCGGCCTCGTCCCAGTAGGCCTCGGGGGCCCGATGCCAAGAATCGTAGCGCGCCTGGTATTCGCTGGACATGTTTTCCGCTCCCTCGCTTCCGTTGGCCGGTCGTTACGGAGAGACTAGGAGCAAGCCGGGCGGCGGGCAATCGGGACGGAGGAGTCGCTTGCGCGAGGCGAGATCCGGCAGCACGAAACCGCGCGTTGGCGCAGTCTGGCAGCGCGGAATAGCGCGCTGCTTGAGCCTGGCAGCGCGGAACCGCGCGCTGCTGGAGGTCCGGGCGGGAATCGAACCCACATCCAAGGATTTGCAGTCCTCTGCATAGCCACTCTGCCACCGGACCGGCGCGCGACTGAGTGCGGCTTATCGGGCCGGGCCGGGTTCCGGTCAAGCCCCGCGGCGGAGGATGGCTTTGCCCGATCGCGCCCCGCGTCCTATAGAGGGGCGGCCCCAGCGTAGAGGATCCCCGATGTCGGACAATGAACGGTATTTCCGCGACGCCCGCACCCTGATGGTGGACGGCCAGATCCGGCCCAACAATATCGCGGATGACCGGGTCATCACCGCGATGCGGACGATCCGGCGCGAGCGGTTCTGCCCGCCGGCGCAGACGGGCCGCGCCTATTCCGATGCCGACCTGCCGCTCGGCCATGGCCGGTTCATGCCGGCGCCGCTGACGATCGCGCGTCTGGCGCAAGCCGCCGCCACGCATCCGGGCACGCGGGTGCTGGTGGTGGGGGCCAACACCGGCTACGGCGCCGCGGTGCTCGCCTCCGGCGGCGCGGCGGTGGTGGCTCTCGAGGAAGACGAGGCGCTGCGCGCCATGGCGGCGGAAGCGCTGGCGGCGGAGGCGGCGGATGTGAGGCTGGTGGCCGGGCCGCTTGCGGCCGGAGCGCCGGCGCAGGCGCCGTTCGACGTCATCGTGATCGAGGGCGCGGTGGACATGCTGCCGGCGGCCTTCGCGGCGCAACTGACGCCGGGGGGCCGGCTCGTCACCATTCTGAACGATGACGGCATCGGCCGGCTGGTGGTTGCCGAGGCGGTGGGCGGCGCCTTCGCGCACCGGACGCTTGCCGACCGGAACGCGCCGTTGTTAGCATCGTTCCAGCGTAAGGCGGCATTCAGTTTTTGATCATAAAGAAATGATAGGTTTCATGTCCTCTTTTCAGGAGACACGGCATTTGCAGGCATTGCGAGCGAAACCGGGATGGCGGCGGCGGGCCGCGCTCTGGGCCGCGCTGCCGATGGCGGCGCTGCTGGCGGCGCCGGCGGCGCGGGCCGGCGACGCAAGGCCCTCGACCCTGACCGCGGCGCTGGCGGAAGCCTATTCGAACAATCCGACCCTGCAGGAACAGCGGGCGACGCTGCGCGCCACCGACGAGAACGTGCCGGCGGCGCTTTCCGGCTGGCGGCCCACCGTCACGATCCAGGGGTCGGCCGGGCGCGTCGACGAGACCACGGAATCCGCGTTCAACACCACCAATCCGTTCACCGGCACGCCAACCCTGACGCGCAACAGCCTGACCGCGGCGCGCAACGACGCGACCGGGCAGATCACCGTCAACCAGTCGATCTTCGATGGCGGGCTGACCGCCGCCAAGCTGCATGAGGCGAAGAACAGCGTCTACGCCGCCAGGGCGCAGCTGCTCGCGACCGAGCAGACCGTCTTCGCCAAGGTGGTCAATGCCTACGTGACCGTCATCACCGACCGTCACCTGCTCGATCTCGACATCAACAACGAGAACGTCCTCGCCCAGCAGCTGCGCGCGGTGAAGGACCAGTTCAATGTCGGCGAGATCACCGAAACCTCGGTGGCGCAGGCCGAGGCCTCGCTCGCCGGGGCGCAGGAACAGGTCGCGGTGGCGAAGGGCAACCTGCATATCGCCGACGAGAGCTTCCGCCAGCTTGTCGGCTCCTATCCGGCGCGGACACTGGTGCCGCCGCAGCCGCTCGAACTGCCGGTGCGGGGCAAGACCCCCCTCGCCCATGCCGCGCTGCGCAACAATCCCGACGTGGTGGCGGCGCTGTTCACCATGGCGTCGAAGAAGGATTCGGTCGATGCCGCGGTGGCCGGGCTCGGGCCGCAGCTCTCCCTCTCGGCCTCGGCCTTCGACGAGTCGAACCCCGGCGGGCCGCATTCGCGCTCCACCGGCGGGCAGATCCTCGCCAACCTGACCATCCCGCTCTACCAGGGCGGCAAGGAATATGCCGCGATCCGGCAGGCGCGGGACAATGTGCAGTATGCCTATTCGGCGGTGATCGACGCCCAGCGGACGGCGGTGCAGCAGGCGACCCAGGCATGGGAGGGGCTGAAGGCCTCGAAGGCGGCGATCGTCAGCACCCGCGCGCAGATCAAGGCCGACGCGATCGCGCTCGACGGCACCGAGCGGCAGGAAATCGTCGGCACGCGCGACACGCTCGACGTGCTGAACGCGCAGCAGCTCCTGTTCAACGCGCAGACCACGCAGATCCAGAACATCGCCAACGAGGTCGAGCAGTCCTATGCGATCGCCGCCGCGATCGGCCGGCTGACGGCGACCGATCTCGCCTTGCCGGTGACGCATTACGACGACCTCAAATACTACGACACCGTGAAGGACGCCCTGTTCGGCAATGGCGACGTCGCGTTCCGCAACGCCGGCATCGCCCCGGACGGCACCCTTCTCGCCCGGCCCAAAATGGCGCCAAGCGGCCCGACCGAACTGCATATCCAGCCCGAGGACACACACCCATGAGCGGAACGCCAACGGACCCCGCGGCCGAACCCTCGATGGACGAAATCCTTTCCTCCATCCGCCGCATCCTGAAAGATGACGATGCCGTCGCCATGCCGGCGCCGGACGTGCCCGAGGAGGCGGGGAAACCCGTGCTCGACCTCGATCCGTCGATGATCGTGGCCGAGGGGCGCGGCCCTGGGAAGGCCGGCGGCGTGGCCGAGTTCGAGCAGCCGGGCGCCGTCGCCTCGGCGCCGGCGCTGTCGCCGGCGACGCCGCCGGGCATGGCCACCGGACAGACGGTCGATGCCGCCGCGATGTCGCTGCAGAATCCGGAACGCCTGGTCAGCGCCGAGGCCGCGGAGCGCGCCGCGAGCCATATCGACTCGCTGCGCCGCACGGTTTCGGCGGATCGGGGACTTTCGCTCGGCCGCGGCGACCTCACGATCGAGGACGTCGTCCGCTCGGAAGTGCGCCCGCTGCTGAAGGCCTGGCTCGACGCCCATCTGCCCAATCTCGTGGAGCGGATCGTCCGCGCCGAGATCGAGCGGCTGATCGGCGAGGAGGGCCGCTAGGCCGCTGCTCCTGAACTTCGCGGGGGAATTTCAGGGGCTGCGCGCTGAAATATTGATTTTTCCAGTGTCCGCCGTGAATCTGAAATCCGACGGATTTCAGATACGGGACATCAGGCCGCGGCCTTCCGTCTCTCCCGGGTTTCGCGCATAGAGGCTCCATGCTGGACAAGAATTTCGATCCGGCCGCGTTCGAGTCGCGGCTCTACGGTCTCTGGGAACAGGCGGGGGCCTTTGCCGCCGACCCGTCGCGCGCGGCGACGCCCTTCACCATCATGATCCCCCCGCCCAACGTGACGGGGAGCCTGCATGTCGGCCATGCGCTGACGATGACGCTGCAGGACGTGCTGATCCGGCATCACCGGATGAACGGGCGGGACGCGCTGTGGCAGCCGGGGACCGACCATGCCGGCATCGCCACCCAGCTGATGGTGGAGCGGGAACTCCAGCGCGAGGGAACGTCGCGCCAGGAGATCGGCCGCGACGCCTTTCTCGACCGGGTGTGGACCTGGAAGGCCGAGCAGGGCGGCAACATCACCCGCCAGTTGCGCCGGCTCGGCGCCTCGCCGGACTGGTCGCGCGAGCGCTTCACCATGGACGAGGGCCTGTCGAAGGCGGTGCGGACCATCTTCGTCCGGCTGTTCAATGACGGGCTGATCTACCGCGCCAAGCGGCTGGTGAACTGGGACCCGGTGTTCCGCTCGGCGATTTCCGACCTCGAGGTCGAGATGCGCGAGGTGAAGGGGAATCTCTGGCACCTGCGCTACCCGGTCGAGGGGACCGGGCAGACCATCACGGTGGCGACGACGCGGCCGGAGACGATGCTCGGCGATACCGCCGTGGCGGTGCACCCGACCGACGGGCGCTATGCCGACCTGGTCGGCCGCACCGTGATCCTGCCGATCACCGGGCGGCGGATTCCGATCGTCGCCGACGAGCATTCCGACCCGGAAAAGGGATCGGGCGCGGTGAAGATCACCCCGGCGCATGATTTCAACGATTTCGGCGTCGGCCAGCGGCATGGGCTGGCGATGCCCTCGGTGCTGGACCGCGAGGCGCGGATCACCCTGGCCGAGATCCGCGCGGAGAGCGCGCCGCCGGATGCGGCATTTCTCGACAGTCTCGACGGGCTCGACCGGTTCGAGGCGCGGCGGCGGATCGTGGCGCATCTGGAAGACATCGGCGCGCTGGAAAAGATCGAGCCGCATGTGCACGCGGTGCCGCATGCCGACCGCTCGAACGCGGTGATCGAACCGCTGCTGACCGAGCAGTGGTTCTGCAACGCCGAAGTGCTGGCGGAGCCGGCGATCGAGGCGGTGGAGGACGGGCGCGTGCAGTTCGTGCCGAAATCGTGGGAAAACACGTATTTCGCCTGGATGCGCAACATCGAGCCCTGGTGCATCTCGCGCCAGCTCTGGTGGGGGCACCGGATTCCCGCCTGGTATGCGCCGGACGGGACCGTGTTCGTCGCCGAGACCGAGGAGGCGGCCCTTGCGGAGGCGGCGGAGCATTTCGGCCATGCCGTCGCGCTGCGGCAGGACGACGACGTGCTCGACACCTGGTTTTCCTCCGCCCTCTGGCCGTTCTCCACCCTCGGCTGGCCGGAGAACACGCCGGAGCTGGACCGCTACTATCCGGGCGACGTGCTGGTGACCGGGTTCGACATCATTTTCTTCTGGGTCGCCCGGATGATCATGATGGGGATGTATGCGATGGGCGACGTGCCGTTCCGCACCGTCATGATCAACGGGCTGGTGCGCGACGAGCGCGGCCAGAAGATGAGCAAGACCAAGGGCAACGTGATCGATCCGCTGGCGCTGATCGACCAGTTCGGGGCGGACGCGCTGCGCTATACGGTGACCGCGCAGAGCGGGGCCGGGCGGAACATCAAGCTCGGGCCGAACATGGTGGAGGCGAACCGCAGCTTCGTGACCAAGCTGTGGAACGCGGCACGGTTCTGCGAGATGAACCAGTGCCGGCCCGACCCGGCGTTCCGGCCGGAGACGGCAGCGCTGCCGCTCTCGCGCTGGATTCTGGATGCGGCGAACCGCGCCGTGCTGGAGGCGACCGAGGCGCTGGAGGGGTTCCGCCTCGCCGATTATGCGCAGGCCTGCTACCGCTTCACCTGGGGCGATTTCTGCGACTGGTTCCTCGAGCTGGCGAAGCCGGGGCTGGCCGGCGAGGACGACGCCGCGCGCGAGCTGCGGGCGGTGGCGGCGCATGTGCTGGGCCTGCTGCTGCGGCTGCTGCATCCGGTGATCCCGTTCGTCACCGAGGCGCTGTGGGACGAGTTCGGCTATGGCGCGCCGGGCTCGCTGATCCGCGCCGCCTGGCCGGTGCCGGAGGCGGTGCGCGAGGCGGTGGCGGCGCGCGACGAGGTGTCGTGGGCGATCCGCGCGATTTCGGAAATCCGCGCCGTGCGCAGCGAGATGAACGTGCCGGCGGCAACGCGGATCGACCTGCTGATCCGCGACGCGGCGCCGGAGACGCTGGCGCGGGCGGCACGCTGGCGCGAGGAGATCGGCCGGCTCGCCCGGGTGGCGACCCTCGCCCCGCTGGAGGGCGAGATGCCGCAGGGCGCGGCGCAGGCGATTCTCGACGAGGCGACGCTGGTGCTGCCGCTCGCCGGCATCATCGACCTCGCCGCCGAGCGCAAGCGGCTGGCGACGACGCGGGCCAAGGCCGAGGCCGAGGCCGGCAAGCTGCGCGGCAAGCTCGGCAACGAGGATTTCGTCCGCCGCGCGCCGGAAGAGGTGATCGCCGAGAACCGCGAGCGGCTGGAAGCGGCCGAGGCGGAGATGGCGAGGCTGGACGCCGCCCTCGCCCGCATCGCATGATCGGCGGAGCAGTTTCGGCCGCGTGACGGCCACCGCGCCGGGCGGTGGCGGGGCGGCGCAGGGAGACGCCGGATGAACCGTTCCGCCGCGACCATCGCCGTGATCCTGATCGTCCTTGGCGTTCTCATCGCCGTGCCGCTGCGCCTCGCCTTTCCCGGCGCCGTGGTGGCGCTGCTCGGCATCGTCTGCGGGCTGACGCTCAGGACGGCGAACGAGTGGGAGCGCGCCGTGGTGCTGCGGCTCGGCCGCTTCGCCGGCATTCGCGGGCCGGGCGTGTTCTTCATCATCCCGGTCATCGAGACGGTCTATGTGCTGGTCGATACCCGCAAGCAGAGCACGATCATCAGCGCGGAGAACACGCTGACGCTGGATGGCGTTTCGGTCGCGGTGGATTCGGTGCTGTTCTGGAAGGTGGAGGATGTGCGGCGGGTGGCAACCGAGCTGACCGATTATCGCGCGATGATCGGCCAGGTGGCGCAGACCTCGCTGCGCGAGATCATCAGCGGGATGGGGTTGGGCGAGATTCTCGGCAATCGCGAGGCGATGGATGCGAAGATCCGCGCCGCGATCGCCGCGAAGTCGCAGGATTGGGGGATCGGCGGGATCGCGGTGGAGATCCGCGACGTGCGGATTCCGGCCGAGCTGAACGACGCGATGAGCCGCAACGCGCAGGCGGAGAAGGAGAAGCAGGCGCGGGTGACGCTGGCGAGTTCGGAAGTGGCGATCGCCGAGCAGATCGTCCATGCCGGGGAGGTGTATGAAGCCAACCCGATGGCGCTGAAGATCCGGCAGATGAACCTGGTTTACGAGATGAACAAGGACCGGGGGGCGACGATCCTGCTGCCGACGGAGCTGGCCGGGGCGATGACGGCGGTGCTGAAGGGGCTGACGCCGGAGGGCTGAGCCTCAGGCTCCGGCCGTCCTGAGCCCTCGGCTCAGGCTCCGGCCATCGTCATGCCCTCGATCCGCAGCGTCGGCGCGTCGGTGCCGCGGCGGAATTCGAGGTCGTTCGCCGGGGTGAGGTGGAGGAACATCTCGCGCAGATTGCCGGCGACGGTGACCTCGGCGACCGGCTCGGCGAGCTGGCCGTCGCGGATCATGAAGCCGGCGGCGCCGCGCGAATAATCGCCGGTGATGCCGTTCACGCCCATGCCGATCAGCTCGATGACGTAGAGGCCGAGGCTGATATCGGCGATCAGCGCCTCGGGCGAGAGCGCGCCGGGCTGCATGTAGAGATTGCTCGGCGCCGGGGATGGCGGGCCGGAGGTGCCGCGGGCGGCGTGGCCGGTGGTGGCGAGGCCGAGCTGGGCGGCGCTGCGGGAGTCGAGCAGCCAGGTGGTCAGCCGGCCATCCTCGATCAGGGCGCGGCGGGAGACGGTCTGGCCCTCGCCGTCGAAGCTGCGCGAGCGCAGGCCGCGGCGGC
This sequence comes from Acidiphilium sp. JA12-A1, assembly GCF_000724705.2. Classification (NCBI taxonomy): domain Bacteria; kingdom Pseudomonadati; phylum Pseudomonadota; class Alphaproteobacteria; order Acetobacterales; family Acidocellaceae; genus Acidiphilium; species Acidiphilium sp. JA12-A1. The sequence continues at coordinate 35,121 of NZ_JFHO01000096.1, read as the reverse complement.
GGAGCGGATCGTCGATGATGGCGATGCCGGGCGCGAAGATCGCCTGACCCATCGCATCCTTGAGGAAGCTGGTGCCGCGGGCGATGGCGGCGCCGTTGATGGCGCCGGCGAAATGGCCGAGCAGCGAGCCGGCGACGCGGGGGTGGTAGACCACCGGCAGTTTCGCGGTGGCCGGGCGGCGCGGGTCGAGCCGGCTGACCGCGCGCTCGGCGGCGGCGCGGCCGAGGCCGGCGGGGTCGGCGAGGTCGGCGCCGTGGACGGCGGCGGAATATTCATAGTCGCGCTGCATCCCCACCCCTTCGCCGGCGATGGGCGAGACGGAGACGCCGTGGTTGGAGCGGGCATAGGCGCCGGCGAAGCCGCGCGAGGTGGCCAGCGCGATGTGGCTGCGCGACCAGGAGGCGCCCGCACCCTCGGAATTGGTGATGCCCTTGACCGCGAGGGCCGCCTCTTCCGCGGCGGCAGCGCGGGCGAGCAGCGCCTCGACGCCGGGCTCGGCCGGATCGTCCATGTCGAGCGGGGCGGAATCGGGCGGCGGCGGCGCGTCGGGGATGGTGGAGAAGCGATCCTCGGGGACGACGCGGGCCATCGCCACCGCCTGTTCGGCGAGGCGGGAGAAGCCTGCGGGGTCGATCGCGCCGGAGGAGACGATGGCGCTGCGGCTTCCCACGAAGACGCGCAGGCCGACCGTGTCGCTTTCGGCGCGCTCGATCTCCTCGACCTTGCCGAGGCGGCGGCCGACGGAGAGCGAGGTGCCGGAGCCCATCAGCGCATCGGCGGAATCCGCGCCGGCGCGCTTCGCGGCGTCGAGCAGGGCGTCGAGCAGGTCGAGCCGGTTCACGCCGCCAGCCTCTCGATGATTTTCGGCATCTGCGGCACGCGGCCGACCGGGCCGATCGCGGCAAGGGTGGGCTTGGCGCGGAAGATGCGGGTGGCGACGTTGGTGATGTCGTCCACCGTCACGGCGTCGATCTTCGCGACGGTTTCGGCGGTCGGCACGATGCGGCCGAAGATCTGCCACTGGCGGGCGATCTGCTCGCAGCGGCTGCCGGTGCTTTCCAGCGACATCAGCAGCCCGGCCTTGACCTGGGCGCGGGCGCGGCGGAGTTCGGCCTCGGAGACGCTCTGGCGAACCTTGGCCAGCTCGCCGAGGGTGACGGGGACGAGTTCGGCCGCCTCGGCCTCGCCGGTGCCGGCATAGATGCCGAACAGCCCGGCATCGCGCGCCGGCAGGGCGAAGCTGTAGATCGAGTAGACGAGGCCGCGCTTCTCGCGGATTTCCTGGAACAGGCGCGAGGACATGCCGCCGCCGAGCAAAGTGGAGAGCAGCATCGCGGCGTGGAAATCGGGATCGGCGTAGCCGACGGCGGGGAAGCCGAGGACGAGATGCGCCTGGTCGAGATCGCGCAGCTCGCGGTATTCGCCGCCGGCATAATCGGCCGGCAGCGGCTCGGCGCGCGTCGCGGCCGGCAGGTCGGCGAAGTGCTTCGCCACGAGATCGACCACGCGGACGTGTTCGAGATTGCCGGAAGCGGCGATGACGAGGTTCTCCGGCGTGTAGTGCGCCTTCATGTAGCGGCGCAGCGCGTCCGGCCCGATGGCGCGGATGATCTCCTCGGTGCCGAGGGTGGGCCAGCCCATCGGCTGGTCGGGATAGGCGGCGAGCTGGAAATGGTCGAACACGATATCGTCCGGCGTGTCGTTCGCCTGGCCGATCTCTTGCAGGATGACGCCGCGCTCGCGCTCGAATTCCGCCGGATCGAAGGTGGAATGGCAGAGGATGTCGCCGATGATGTCGATACCGAGGGAGAGATCCTCCTTCAGCAGCTTGACGTAATAGGCGGTCTGCTCGCGCGAGGTGTAGGCGTTGATGTGGCCGCCGACATCCTCGATCGCCTCGGCGATGGCGGCGGCACTCCGGCGCTCGGTGCCCTTGAAGGCCATGTGTTCGAGGAAATGCGAGACGCCGTTTTCCGCCGCCGTCTCGTGGCGGGTGCCGACGCCGGCATAGGCGCCGAAGGAGACGGTCTCCACCCGGTCCATCCGTTCGGTCAGGATGGTCAGGCCGGAGTCGAGTTTCGTCACCTGCACTGTGTCACTCATGCATCGTTCCTGTGCGCGAAATGGCGGACCAGGGTCTCGACCTCGCCGAGGCTGTTGCCCGCGCGTACGAAATGTTCCTGACGGTCATATAGGTCGTCGAGCCGCGGCGGCAGCCCCGGGCGAATGCCGATCGCGCGATGCATCGCCGCCGGGAACTTGGCGGGATGCGCGGTCGCCGCGGCGATGACCGGCACGCCGACCGGGGCGGCGGCGCGGGCGGCGGCGATGCCGATCGCGGTATGCGGGTCGGCGATGTAGCCTGACTCGGCGCGGATGCGGGCGATTTCGGCAAGGGTCGCCGCATCGTCGAGGGCGAGGCCGGCGAAGTCGCGCCGGACCGACTGCCAGACCTCGCGGGAGACCTTCATCGTGCCGCTGGCGCGGAAATCGACCATGGTGCGGGCGGTCTCCGGCGCATCCCTGCCCAGCGCCTCGAACAGGAGGCGCTCGAAATTCGAGCTGACCTGGATGTCCATCGAGGGGGAGACGGTTTCGACCACGCCGGCGGTGCGCATGTCGTTGGCGGCGAGGAAGCGGGCGAGGATGTCGTTCGCGTTGCTGCCGACGATGAAGCGATCGATCGGCAGGCCCATCTGCCGCGCCGCCCAGGCGGCGAGGATATTGCCGAAATTGCCGGTCGGCACCGCGACGGCGACCGGGCGGTCCGGCGCGCCGAGGGCGAGGGCGGCGGCGGCGAAATAGGGGATCTGGCCGGCGATGCGCGCCCAGTTGATCGAGTTGACCGCCGACAGGCGCAGCTCGGTGCGGAAGGGCGCATCGGCGAACATCGCCTTGACCAGGTCCTGGCAGTCGTCGAACGTGCCGGAGAGGGCGATGTTGAGGACGTTGCGGGCCTTGACCGTGGTCATCTGCCGGCGCTGGACCTCGGAGGTGCGGCCTTCGGGGTGGAGGATGGCGATGTCGACCCGCAGGCGGTCGCGGCAGGCCTCGATCGCGGCGGAGCCGGTATCGCCCGAGGTGGCGCCCACGATCGTCACCCGCTCGTCGCGGGCGGACAGGACATGGTCGAACAGGCGGCCGGCGACCTGGAGGGCGAGATCCTTGAAGGCGAGGGTCGGGCCGTGGAACAGTTCCAGCACGAAGAGCGAGGGTTCGAGCTGGACCAGCGGGACGACCGCCGCATGGTCGAACCCGCGATAGGACGCGCGGGTGATGGCTTGCAGATCGTCGAAGCCGATGGCGCCGCCGGTCATGAACGGGGCCATGACGCGGGCGGCGAGCTCGGCATAGGGCAGGCCGCGCAGCGCGCGCCATTCCGCCGGCGAGAAGACCGGCCAGGTCTCGGGCACGAACAGCCCGCCATCCTCGGCCAGCCCGGCCAGCAGGACATCGTCGAATTCACGGGACGGGGCCGCACCGCGGGTGGAGACGTAGCGCATCGGCAGGTCGTTCCTGGAAAGGCGTCAGCGTGCGGCGCCGCGCGCGGCGGCGCCGCTGCGGATCAGGCGTTGGCGATCGTCTCGCCGTCGTCCTGGGCGCGGCGGGCCTGCCAGAGGCCGACGAAATCCACCGGGCCGAGCATCACCGGCGGGAAGCCGCCATCGCGGGTGACATCGGCGAGGATGTTGCGGGCGAAGGGGAACAGCAGGCGCGGGCATTCGACGAGCAGCACGGGCTCGATCTGGTTGTCCGGAATGCCGGTCAGGGTGAACACGCCGGCATAGGACAGGTCGGCGATGAACACGGTGAGGTCCTTGCCGCCCTCGGCGCCGTTGCCGCTTTCGGCCGGGGCCGGATGGGTCGCTTCCGCGCGGGTGGTCAGCGTCACCTCGTAGACATGGGCGTCGTCCTGCAGGCGCTGGACCTGAACGTCGAGGTTGATGTTCACGGTCGGAGCCTGGCGGAGGAGCGTATAGATCGCCGGCGCACCGGGAACCTCGAAGGACAGGTCCTTCGTGTACTGGATGTTGAGCGTGAGCGGCGCGATCTGCGTTTCGGACATTGGTGGTGGCTCCATTTGACTGATGGCCCGCCTAGCACAGGGGCGCGTTTGGTGCCAGCATGACGCGACAAGGAGCTTGCGCCATGACCAGGAGCGTGTTCATCGACGGCGAGGCCGGAACGACCGGCCTGCAGATAGTGGAGCGGCTGCGGCGGATGCCCGGCGTGGCGTTGCGCAGCCTCGACCCGGCGATGCGCAAGGACCCTTCCGCGCGCCGCGCGATGATGGAATCCGTGGACCTCGTGGTGCTCTGCCTGCCGGATGCGGCCGCGCGCGAGGCCGCCGCCATGGTGGAGGGAATGGGCAGCGCCGCCCCGCGCCTGCTGGACGCCAGCACGGCGCACCGGACCGCGCCCGGCTGGACCTACGGGTTCGCCGAACTGGCGCCGGGACAGGCGGCCGCCATCGCCGCGGCGCCGCGCGTCGCCAATCCGGGCTGCTACGCCACCGGCGCCATCGCCCTGCTGCGGCCGCTGGTCGATGCCGGATTGCTGCCGGAGGATCATCCGGTCGCGATCAACGCGGTGTCGGGATATTCGGGGGGCGGCAAGGCGATGATCGCCGATCACGAGAGCGCCGGCGGACCGCCCTTCGAGCTCTACGCGCTGTCGCTCAACCACAAGCACCTGCCGGAGATCGTCGCCCATGCCGGGCTGGCGCGGCGGCCGATCTTCGTCCCGTCGGTCGGGCATTTCCGCCAGGGCATGCTGGTCTCGATTCCGCTGCATCTCGACACCCTGCCCGGCCGGCCGACCGCGCGCGAGATCGGCTCGGCGCTGATGGACCGGTATGACGGCGGCGGGCAGGTGGTGGTCCGCAAGACGCCCTGCGAGCAGCGGCTGGAGGCGGCGGCGGCCGAAGGTTCGGACCTGATGGAGCTGTTCGTGTTCGAAAACGAGGCCGAAAGCCAGGCGGTGCTGGTGGCAAGGCTCGACAACCTGGGCAAGGGCGCCTCGGGCGCGGCGGTGCAGAATATCGGACTGATGCTCGGGCTGAACGCGAACCGGGAGGTCCGCGCCGCGGCGCACGCCTGATCTTGACCCGCCGCACGGCGCCGCCCACGATGGGCGTCGAGAGGAGGGCAAACCGATGCGCCTTTTCATCGCCCTCGATCTGCCTTGGGAGATCCGGCAGACCCTGGCGGGCTTCGCCTTCAACCTGCAAGGCGCGCGCTGGGTGCCGGCGCAGAACATGCACGTGACGCTGCGCTTCATCGGCGAGGCCAGCCGGCTGCAGGCCGAGGAGATCGATCACGCGCTCGCCGCGATCCGCGCGCCGGGGTTTCCGCTTACCCTGGCCGGGGCGGGCTGGTTCGAGAAGGGCGGCCGGGTGACCTCGCTGTGGATCGGGGTGGACCGCAATCCGGCGCTGCTGCACCTGCAATCGAAGATCGAGACCGCGCTGCGGCGGATCGGCCTGCCGCCGGAACGCCGCCGCTACGCGCCGCACGTGACGCTGGCACGGATGGATCTGCCGGTGGGACCGCGCTTCGCCGAATTCGTGCAGAGCCACAATCTCTACCGCTCGCCGCCGATCGAGGTGGGTCACATGACGCTGTTCAGCTCGCACCTGAGCGACGACCATCCGGCCTATACGGCGGAGGTCGAATACGAACTCGGCGCGGCCCCCGCGCCCTGAGCGGGGGCTGACGAGGATCGGGATGGCCGCAATGAAAACGGCCCGGATCGGTGATCCGGGCCGTTCTGCGTCACGCCGGGAGCGGCGCCACTTCGTCAGGCGGGAGCCTGCATTACTTCATCGTCGGCATCACGAATTCGGCGCCGGCGCGGATGCCGGTGGGCCAGCGGGTCGTGATCGTCTTGAGTTTGGTGTAGAAGCGCACGCCTTCCGGCCCGTGCATGTGGTGGTCGCCGAACAGCGAGGCCTTCCAGCCGCCGAAGGAGTGGAACGCCATCGGCACCGGAATGGGCACGTTGATGCCGACCATGCCGACCTGGATGCGATGGGCGAATTCGCGGGCCGAATCGCCGTCGCGGGTGAAGATCGAGGTGCCGTTGCCGAATTCATGGGCGTTGATCATCCCCGCCGCCTCGTCGAAGCTGCCGGCGCGGACCACCGAGAGCACCGGGCCGAAGATTTCCTCGCGGTAGATCTTCATCTCCGGGGTGACGCGGTCGAACAGCGTGCCGCCGATGAAGAAGCCGTTCTCGTAGCCCTGGCGGCGGAAATCGCGGCCATCGACGACCAGTTCGGCGCCGGCGGCGATGCCCTCGTCGATATAACCCCGCACCTTGTCGAGATGCTGGCGGGTGACGAGCGGGCCCATCTCGGCCTCGGGGTCGGTGCCCGGGCCGATGCGCAGGTCGCGCACGCGGGGGGCGAGGCGCTCGACCAGCGCGTTGGCGGTTGCCTCACCGACCGGGACGGCGACCGAGATCGCCATGCAGCGCTCGCCGGCGGAGCCATAGGCGGCACCCATCAGCGCATCGACCGCCTGGTCCATGTCGGCGTCGGGCATGATGATCATGTGGTTTTTCGCGCCGCCCAGCGCCTGGGCGCGCTTGCCGTGGCGGGCGGCGGTTTCATAGATGTAGCGGGCGATCGGCGTCGAGCCGACGAAGCTGACGGCGGAAATGTCGGGATGGGCGAGCAGCGCGTCCACCGCGGTCTTGTCGCCATGGACGACGTTGAACACGCCATCCGGCAGGCCGGCGTCCTTCAGCCATTGCGCGAGCAGCAGGGCGGCCGAGGGGTCGCGCTCGGAGGGCTTGAGGATGAAGCAGTTGCCGCAGGCGAGGGCGACGGGGAACATCCACATCGGCACCATCGCCGGGAAGTTGAACGGGGTGATGCCGGCGACGACGCCGAGCGGCTGGCGGACGGAGTGGCTGTCGATCCTGGTGCCGACATTCTCGGTGACCTCGCCCTTGAGCAGCAGCGGGGCGGCGGTGGCGAACTCGACCACCTCGATGCCGCGCTGCACCTCGCCCTTCGCATCCGAGATCACCTTGCCGTGCTCGGCGGAGATCACCGCGGCGAGATCGTCGATCCGCTCCTCGAGGATGTGCAGGAAGCGGTTGAGGATGCGCGCGCGGCGCAGCGGCGTGGTTTCGGACCAGGCGGGGAAGGCGCGGCGCGCGACCTCGACCGCGGCGGCCACTTCGCTGTCCGCGGCGAGCGGCACCTGGCCGGAGACCTCGCCGGTCGCGGGATTGAAGACCGGCGCCGTGCGGCCGCTGCCGCCGGGGACGAGACGACCGTCGATGAAATGCTGGATCTCGGTGGACATGGAAAAACTTCCTCCGCCTGGTTGCATGGCAGACCCGGCTTTGGCACTTCGAATTCCGCGTATCAACGCGCAGGATTGCGGCATCGATGTGCGTGAAATAACGTCTGACCCGATGAACTGGGACCGGATCCGGATTTTTCTCGCCGTGGCGCGGCACGGCCAGATTCTCGGCGCGGCGCGGCAGCTCCGGCTCAACCACGCGACGGTGGGGCGGCAGCTTTCGGCGCTGGAAGAGGAACTGGGCGCGAAGCTGTTCGAGCGGCATACCGGCGGCTGCACGCTGACCGGGGCGGGCGAGGCGCTGCTGCTCGCCGCCGAGCGGGCGGAATCGGATTTCCTGCGCGTCGGCACGGCACTGGCCGGCACGGCGGAAGCGGTGGCCGGGGTGGTGCGCGTCGGCGCGCCGGATGGGCTCGGGAACTATTTCCTTGCCCGCGAACTCGGCGCGCTGGCGGCGCGGCACCCAGAACTGACCATCCAGCTCGTGCCGCTGCCGCGCACCTTCTCGCTGTCACGGCGGGAGGCCGATCTCGTCATCACGCTGGAGCGGCCGAAACAGGGGCGGCTCGTGGTGCGCAAGCTCACCGACTATACGTTGAGCGTCTATGCCGCCGCGTCCTATCTCGACCGGCACGGGCCGATCCGGCGGCAGGAGGATCTCGCCGGGCATCTGTTCGTCACCCATGTCGAGGAGCTCGCCTATAGCCGCGCGCTCGACTACGCGGCGACGCTGGGGCGGATCATGCGGCGGCATTTCGAATGCGGCAGCGTGGTCGGCCAGATGGAGGCGGTGCGGGCGGGGCATGGAATCGGCATCCTGCACGATTACGCGGCCATCGGGTTTCCCGAGCTGCGCCGCCTCGTGCCTGACCTGCGCTTTACCAGGAGCTACTGGCTGATCGCCCACCCCGACACGCACAAGACAAGGCGGGTGAGCGAGGTGGCCCGGCATATCGGCGAGCGGCTGGGCGCGGCGCGCGGACGGTTCATCGCCCCCTGAGCGGCCGCAAGCCCCGCATCGATACATTCTGCACATGAATGATATTGAGACAGGGCATGTTCATCGAACCGCCACAAGGACCCATCTGCATCTCCGTAAGCCGGCTGCTCCCTGCCGGCGGAAACCGACGGAACGGCCGAAGAGCCTTCCGCGACATGGAGAAGTGCAATGACGAAGACGATCAAGATCATGGCGGCGCTTGCGGGTTTCACGGTGATGACGGCGGGCACGGCGATGGCCGGGCAGATTCCGCTGCAGAGCCAGCCGATCGCCACGGAAGCGGCGCACAGCAACAGCGCCGTGACGTTCGGCAACAGCGCGACCGTGGGCTCGCCGGCCGGCACGCAGACGCCGGTGACGACCTCCCCCGGCTTCACCCCGTTCCTGGGCAACTGATGCCCTGACCCTTCGCACCGGCTTCGGCCGGGCAGGGTAACGGAAGGCGGATGCGGCGATGTCGCATCCGCCTTCGCCGTTCGTGGGGCCGGCGGCGTTGATCCCGATCAATGCGGCGGGGCGGGGCGGCGTCCAGTATCGCGGCGTTACAAGCATCGCACATCGCGAGGAGCCGCGACTTGCCGAAATTGCCGTCCCGACCGGTCCGCCTCGTTCTCGTGGCGGTGATGCTGCTTGCCGCCGCGGGCAGTGGCGCGCTCCTCCGCCTCGGCGACGGGCGGAAGAGCGACGCGATGACATTCTACGGCAATGTCGATATCCGCGAGACGATGCCCGCCTTCGAGGTGAGCGGGCGGATCACGCGGATCGCGGTCCAGGAAGGCGCGCGGGTGCGGCGGGGCGAACTGCTCGCCACGCTGGACGACACCAGCTATGCGGCGGCGCTCGCGCAGGCCGAGGCCGCCATGGCGAACCGGAAGGCGACGCTCGCGCGGATGCTGGCCGGCTCCCGCCCCGAGGAGATCGCCCAGGCGAAGGCCACGATGGACGCCCTGAAGGCGCAGGCCGACAACGATGGCAGGGTGTATCGCCGCCTTGAATCGCTGAGCCGGAAGAGCGCCGCGAGCCTTCAGGACCGGGACAACGCGCGGGCCGCCTTCCGCGCGGCTCGGGACCAGTATCAGGCCGCGCGGCAGGCCTATCTTCTCGCGGTGAAGGGGCCGCGCGCCGAGGACATCGCCGCCGCGCGCGCGGCATGGCGGGAAGCCGCCGCAGCCGTCGCCCTCGCCCGGCGCAACCTTGACGAGACGAAGCTGCATGCCCCGGCGGACGGCGTGATCGAGGACCGGATCCTGGAGCCGGGCGACATGGCTTCGCCGGCCACACCGGTGTTCACCATCGCCCTCCCCTCCCCGCTCTGGGTGCGCGCCTATGTGCCGGAGGCGGAACTCGGCCGGCTGCGGCCCGGCATGACGGCCTCGGTGAGTACCGACAGTTTTCCCGGCACGCAGTATCGCGGCTGGATCGGGTACATTTCGCCCACCGCCGAATTCACCCCGCGAACCATCGAAAGCCCGGAACTGCGCACCGCGCTGGTCTACCGGATACGGGTCTATGTCTGCGATCCGCGCGGGCAGTTGCGGCTCGGCATGCCGGCGACGGTGCGGATCGACAAGGCTGCGCCGGCAACCGGGGCGACCGGCTGCTTGCCGGACCATGATGGCGGACGGTGACACGCCGGCCTTGCGCCTCGACCGGGTCTGCCGGCGGTTCAGCGGCCGCGGGCGGGAGATTGCGGCGGTGGACGCGGTCAGCGCCGTGGTGCCGCATGGCGGGGTGACCGGCCTGATCGGCGCCGACGGCGCGGGCAAGACCACGCTGATGCGGCTGATCGCCGGGCTGTTGCGCCCGGATCGCGGCGCGATCGAGGTGCTCGGCATCGATGTGCGGCGCGATCCGCTCGCGGTGCAGGGGCGGATCGGCTACATGCCGCAGCGCTTCGGGCTCTACGAGGATCTGACGGTCCGCGAAAATCTCGACCTCTACGCCGATTTGCAGGGCGTTGCCGTGGCGGAACGGCCCGCACGCTATGCCGAGCTGATGACGATGACCGGCCTCGCCCCCTTCACCGCGCGGCGGGCCGGGCGGCTTTCGGGCGGGATGAAGCAGAAGCTCGGCCTGGCCTGCACGCTCGTGCATCCGCCACGGCTGCTGCTGCTCGACGAGCCGACCGTCGGCGTCGATCCGGTGTCGCGCCGGGAATTGTGGGAGATCATCGACCGGCTGACCACGCATGAGGGGGTGACGGTGCTGTTCAGCACCGCCTATCTCGACGAGGCGGCGCGCTGCCGCGCTGTGTTGCTCCTGCACGAGGGTCGGCTGCTGGCGCACGGCCCGCCGGCGCAGTTCACCGCGCCGATGGCGGGACGGACCTTTCGCGTCGCCGCACCCGAGGGCGAACGACGGCGGCTGCAGGCGACCCTCGCCACAGCACCGGGGGTGATCGACACCGTCATCGAGGGACGTTTCGTGCGGGTGGTGAGCGATGCGGCGCCCTGGCGCGGACCGCCGGGGATCGAGGCGCTGCCGGCGGCGCCGCGCTTCGAGGACGGGTTCGTCGACGAACTGCTCCGCCTGCGCGGCGGGGCGGCAACGCCTGCGGCTCCCTCCCCTGCCCCGCCGATGCCGGCGGCCGAGGCGGCGAAGACCGTCATCGCGGTGGAGCGGCTGACGCGGCGGTTCGGCGATTTCACCGCCGTCGATGCCGTGAGTTTCGAGGTGCGCCGCGGCGAGATCTTTGGCCTGCTCGGCGCGAACGGGGCGGGAAAATCGACCACGTTCCGCATGTTGTGCGGCCTGCTGCCGCCGAGCGAGGGGCGGCTCGACGTCGCCGGCTACGATCTGCGGCGCGCGGCGGCGGCGGCGCGCGGGCGGATCGGCTACATGGCGCAGAAATTCTCGCTCTATGGCGACCTTACCGTCGCGCAGAACCTGACCTTCTTCGCCAGCGCCTATGGGCTGCGCGGCGGGCGGCGGGCGGCGCGGATCGGCTGGGCGCTGGCGGAATTCGGGCTGGAGGCGATGCGCGGGGCGGCCGCGCGCGACCTGCCGCTCGGCTACAAGCAGCGCCTCGCCCTCGCCGCGTCACTGATGCACGAGCCGGACATCCTGTTTCTCGACGAGCCGACCTCGGGTGTGGACCCGCTGGCGCGGCGGGATTTCTGGCGGCGGATCAGCGCGCTGGCGGAGGCCGGGGTGACGGTGCTGGTCACGACCCATTTCATGGAAGAGGCCGAGTATTGCGACCGGCTGGTGATCATGGCGCAGGGGCGCATTCTCGCCGAGGGCACGCCGGCCTCGATCCGCGCCGCGGCGGCGGACGCGGCCCGGCCCGACCCGACGATGGAGGACGCGTTCATCGCCGTGATCGGCGCGGCCGAGGGGAAGGCGGCATGAACGGCGCGGCGCTGCGGCGGGTGCGGGGGCTGATGCGCAAGGAGGCGCTGCAGATCCTGCGCGACCCGTCCGCGCTCGCCATCGCCTTCCTGCTGCCGGCGATCCTGCTCTGGCTGTTCGGCTACGGCGTGACGCTCGATGCGCGGCGGGTGCCGCTCGGCATCGTGGTGGAGCAGCCGGGGGCGCTTGCCGCGAGCTTCGCCGCCGGGTTCGACCGCTCGCGCTATTTCGAACCGCACCGCTACCTGACCGGCCAGGCGGCCGAACGGGCGATGGCGGCGCGGAAGGTAGACGGGATCGTCTGGCTGCGGGCCGATTTCGGCCGGCAGGCGCGCGGGTCGGCCGGCGCGCCGATCGGCGTCATCATCGATGGCGTCGATGCCAATACCGCGCGGCTGGTCGAGGGCTATGTCCAGCAGGTGTGGGCCGGATGGGTCGCGGCGGAGGCGGCGCGGCAGGGGGTGCGCGATCCGCTGCCGCTCGATGTCCGCCCGCGCGTGCGGTTCAACCCCTCGGTCAACAGCCGGCATTATCTGATCCCCGGCCTGATCGCGCTGATCATGACGCTGACCGGCGCGCTGCTGACGGCCCTCGTCATCGCCCGCGAATGGGAACGCGGGACGATGGAGGCGCTGATGGTGACGCCGGTGGCGTTGCGCGAAATCCTGATCGCGAAGCTCGTGCCCTATTTCGTGCTCGGAATGGGCGGGATGCTCGGCTCGGTCGCGATCGCGGTGTTTCTCTTCGGCGTGCCCCTGCACGGCTCGATCGTGGTGCTCAGCGCCTGCGCCGCGCTGTTCATGCTGGCCACGCTCGGCATGGGGCTGGTGATCTCGACGGTGGCGCGCAACCAGTTCGTCGCCGGGCAGATCGCGCTGATCACCACCTTCCTGCCGGCCTTCATCCTCTCGGGCTTCGTGTTCGACCTGCACAGCACGCCCGGCTTCGTCCAGGCGATCTCGCATGTGGTGGCGGCGCGATATTTCGTTGCGATTTTGCAATCCGTATTCCTGGCGGGCGATGTCTGGGCCGTCATCCTGCCGAACGCGGCGGCGCTCGTCGTGCTCGCGGCGATCTTTCTCGGGCTGGCGCGGGCGCTGGCGCGCAAGCGGCTGGACTAGGCGGGATGGCGCGCATCATCGCCCTCATCATCAAGGAGCTGCAGGCGATCCTGCGCGACCGCAGGGGCCGCGTGGTGCTGTTCGCCGCGCCGCTGATCCAGCTGATGGTGTTCGGCTATGCCGCGACCTTCGACCTCAACCGCGTGCCGGTCGCGATCTACAACCAGGATGGCAGCCAGGCCTCGCGGGAACTGGTCGCGCGGTTTCTCGGCGCGCCCACCTTCGAACTGGCGGACACGCTGCACAGCGACCACCGGATCGACGCGCTGATCGATTCCCGCGCGGTGCAGATGGTGCTGGTGATCGGCCGGCACTTCACGCGCGACCTGCTGAGCGGGCGGGCGGCGCCCGTGCAGGTGATCGTGGACGGGCGGAATTCCAACACCGCGCTGATCATCGTGGGATATGCGAACACGATCCTCACCCGCTTCGGCGATGACTGGCGGGCGGCGCGGGGCGGGCGCGGGCCGCCGGCGCATCTCGTGATGCGGGCGCGCTACAATCCGGCGCTGCGCTCGCAATGGTTCGTGGTGCCGGGCATCGTCGCACTGCTCACCCAGGTGGTGACCCTCGTGGTGATCGGGCTTTCGGTGGCGCGCGAGCGCGAGGCGGGAACCTTCGACCAGCTGCTGGTGACGCCGCTGACACAGCTCGACATCCTGATCGGCAAGAGCGTGCCGGGGCTGCTGATCGGCATGGTCGAGGCCACGGTGATCATTCTCGCGGCGGTGTTCTGGTTCCACGTGCCGCTGCGCGGGAACATCGTGGCTCTCTATGTCGGGCTGCTGCTGTTCGTCACCGCCGTGACCGGGGTGGGGCTCGCGATTTCGGCGGTGTCGGCCACACAGCAGCAGGCGCTGCTCGGCGCGTTCCTGTTCATGGTGCCCTCGGTGATCCTATCGGGCTTCGCGACACCGATCGCCAACATGCCGCTCTGGGTGGAGCGGATCACGCTGGTCAACCCGCTGCGCTACATGCTGGTGATCGTGCGCGGCGCGTTTCTCCAAGGGGCGGGGTTCGGCACGCTCGCCGGCCAGTTCTGGCCGATGGCGGCGATCGGCGCGGTCAATCTCGGCCTCGCGGCCTGGCTGTTCCGCAAGCGCACGACATGATTTTGCGCCCGCGTGATGCGGGCGACATGATTTTCCGGCCGCATGATCCAGATCAAGGCGGATACGTTTTTTAACAGGCATTTCGGATACGCCTTTTGACGCCGGCCCGACGGCCCCGCGCGGGAGGATCACCAGCGAAGGGATTTCAGATTCATGTTTTGCTTTCAGTGTGAACAGACGATGCGCTCCGAGACGGGAGCAGCGGGTTGCGGCGGGCCGAAAGGCGTGTGCGGCAAGGACGAGGCGACCGCGGACCTGCAGGACGTGCTGATCCATCAGCTCAAGGGCATCGGCCAGTATGTGACGCGGCTGCAGGCACTCGGCCGCCGGGACGCCGAGGCGGACAGCTTCATTCTCTATGCGCTGTTCACCACGCTCACCAATGTGAATTTCAACCGGGCCCGCTTCGTTGAAATGATTGCCACGGCGGCGCGGCTGCGCGACCGGCTCCGCGACGCCTATGCGGAGGCGGCGAGCGGGGCGGAGCAGACCCCGGAGGCGCTGGGTGGCGCCGCCGCGTTCATTCCCGCGGATTCGCTGGTGGGCCTGCTGGCGCAGGCGAATGTCGCCAGCGTGCGCGCCGGCGCCGAGGCGGTCGGCGAGGACGTGATCGGCATGCGCGCCCTGCTGCTCTATGGCCTCAAGGGCGTTGCCGCCTACGCGCACCATGCCGAGGTGCTGGGCGAGACCCGCGAGGCGATCGCCGACGGGGTGGCGCGGGTGCTCGACCTGCTGGCCGGCGATCCGGTCGATCTCGAACTGATGCTGGAAGAGGCGCTGGCGCTGGGCCGCGTCAATTTCACCGTGATGGAAGCGCTCGACGCCGCGAATACCGGCACCTATGGCGCGCCGACGCCGACGCCGGTGCGGATCACGCCGGTCGAGGGCAAGGCGATCCTGGTCTCCGGCCATGACCTGCGCGACCTGCACGCGATCCTGGAGGCGACGAAGGATACCGGCATCAACGTCTATACCCATGGCGAGATGCTGCCGGCGCACGGCTATCCGAAGCTGCACGCCTATTCGCATCTCGCCGGCAATTACGGCACCGCCTGGCAGAACCAGCAGACCGAGTTCGCCGCCTTCCCCGGCCCGATCGTGATGACCTCGAACTGCCTGATCGAGCCGCAGCCGCTTTACCGCAACCGCATCTTCACCGCCGGGCCGGTGGGCTGGCCGGGGCTGCGGCATATCGCCGATGGCGATTTCTCGCCGGTGGTGCAGGCGGCGAAGGCGCTGCCGGGCTTTACCCGCACCGAGCCGGAAAGGACGGTCACCACCGGGTTCGGGCGCGAGGCCGTGCTGGGGGCGGCGGAGCAGGTGATCGGCGCGGTGAAGGCTGGCGCGATCCGCCATTTCTTCCTGATCGGCGGCTGCGACGGTGCCGCGCCCGGGCGCAACTACTACACCGAGTTCGCCGAACAGGCGCCGGACGACACGGTGGTGCTGACGCTCGGCTGCGGCAAGTACCGCTTCAACACGCATGAGTTCGGCACGATCGGCGGGTTGCCGCGGATGCTCGATATCGGCCAGTGCAACGACGCCTATTCCGCGCTGGTGATCGCCCAGGCGCTGGCCGGCGCCTTCGAATGCGGGGTGAACGACCTGCCGCTGTCGCTCGTGGTCTCGTGGTTCGAGCAGAAGGCGGCGGCGGTGTTCCTCACGCTGCTCGCCCTCGGGGTGCGCAATGTCCGCCTCGGGCCGACGCTGCCGGGCTTCCTGACGCCGGCGCTGCTCGACATTCTGGTGAACCGCTTCGGGGTGCGGCCGATCACCTCGGCCGAGGCCGACATTGCCGACGCACTCGCGCCGAAGGCGGCGGCCTGACGACCACAAGCCGGGACGGCCACGCGCCGCCCCGGCCCCCGCATCCGAACCAGGGATCGACCCCAGGAACCGAACGATGAACGACATCACCCTTCTCACGCGCGACGGCGCGAGTCTCGACGTCGCCTGCCCGCCGGGCGAAACCGTGCTCGCCGCCGCCGAGGCCGCCGGGCTGTTCCTGCCCTCGATGTGCCATGAAGGCAGCTGCGGCCTGTGCCGCGCCGAAATCGCCAGCGGCGACCACGATGCCGGCGGGCAGCCTGGCGAGACGATCACCCGCGACGTGCTGCTCTGCCAGTGCCGCCCGACCTCCGACATGACGGTGGCCTTGCCTTATGCCGAGTCGGCGATCCTGCGGCACCGCGCGCCGACCCGCGAGGCGGTGATCGAGCGGATCGCGCCGGCGGGCGCGAGCGCCGTTTCGCTCGCCCTGCGCCTGCGCCCCGATGCCGAACTCGGGCAGGCCGCGGATTTCGTGCCCGGCCAGTACATGGAAGTGGCGATCCCCGGCACCGATATCCGCCGGGCCTATTCGCTGGCCAACCTGCCGAACTGGGACGGGCGGGTGGAATTCCTGATCCGGCTGGTACCGGGTGGCGCCTTTTCGACCTGGCTCGGAACCGAGGCGAAGCCGGGCGATGCGCTCTCGCTGCGCGGCCCGCTCGGCCGTTTCGTGCTGGACGACACCAGCCCCCGACCGCGCTGCCTGGTGGGCGGCGGCTGCGGCCTTGCACCACTGCTCTCGATGCTGCGGCACCTCGCCGAATTCCAGGACATGCAGGAAACCCACCTGATCTTCGGCGCCAACCGCGAGGCCGAACTGTTCGCGACCGACGAGATTGCGGCATTGGCCGCGCAACTGCCCTGCCTCACCATCACCACCGCGATCTGGCATCCCGAGGGAGACTGGAGCGGATTTACGGGCACATCGGCCGAAGCGCTCGATTCATGGCTCTCCAACGCCGCCACGCCGCCGGACATCTATGTCTGCGGCCCGCCGAAGCTGGTCGAGGCGGTGGTGACGACGGCACGGTGGCATGGCGTGCCGGAGGCGCAGATACTCGCCGAGCAGGTCCAGCTGCGTTGATCCGGACCGGCCGTGGCGATAGTGAGGACAGATGCATCTCACGATGTTCACCGATTACGGTCTGCGCACGCTGATCTTCCTCGCCCTGCGGCCGGAACGCCAGGCGTCGATCGCCGAAATCGCCGCTTCGTACGACATTTCGGATCATCACCTGACCAAGGTCGTGCATGCCCTTGGCCAGGCCGGCCTGGTCGAGACGATCCGCGGCCGGCATGGCGGGATGCGCCTTGCCCGGCCGGCTGCGAATATCGGGCTTGGCGAGGTCATCCGGGCGATGGAACCGGGCCTGGCGCTGGTCCCCTGCCAGGAGGGCGGGCGCTGCGCGATCGGCGGGTGCTGCGATCTTCAGGCCGTGATGAATGAGGCGCGGGACGCGCTTCTGGGCGTGTTCGACCGCTATACGCTCGCCGACGTCGTCTCGCCCGGAAACCCCAGGCTGATGCGGCGGCTGGGCCTCGCGATGTCGAGCGAAGCCGGGACATAGAGCGGGCCAGGCCACCGGACTGCCGAAGGCATCGCCGCGGTCGTTCATGCCGCGCGCGCGCGACGACAACGACGCACTCAATGATTCCAATGGATTATTGGCTTTCCAGGGAATCAGAATGCGTGACGTGGAAATTCTCCGGACAGGATCTTCTTTCAAATATCCCGGCGATCCCGATACGCCGCCACCCTCGCCCGCGCCCGGATCATCAATGCCAGCGGCGCATGGCCCATCGCGAGCCGAAGCCAGACCAGATCCCGCGCATGGTCGGCGAAGCTGGTCTTGTAGCGTGCCGCCCCGGCGAGGAAATCGTAAATCTCCAGGCCTTGTTCGGCATAATGCCGGATTGCCAGCGCATGGCAGACCAGTCCCGGCTTTTCGTGCGGCAAAGCCGTGTCGTAGGCGAAGCCGCTCTGATAGGCCGACACCGTCCGGCCGTAGCGGAAATTGTACAGATGGCCGATCAGCCGGTCGCCTGCCCTGACGGTCAGCAGATCGGCCGTACCGGCCGCGACACCCCGGGCCAGAACATCAAGATGAAACCGGCAGAACAATGGTGACATCGCCCCCGCTTGGCCGCGCCTCCGCCAGCCCGCGCGGTGCAGATCCGCCATCCGGGCGAAGGCGAGGCGGGCGTCGTCCGGCGTCGTCGCCCGATCGAGCGTCAGGGGACCGCTCTGCTCGCAGGCGCGGATCGCGCGGCGGATCTGCCTTCGGCTGTTGGGCGACATCAGCGCCGTGACGTCGCCACCGCAGGCGCGCACCGGCGCCAGGCTGCGGCGCGGAGCCGGTTGCTGCCGCTCGACCAGCACCGTGCCGAGCCGGCGCAGGCCGGGCAGCGCCTCCGGCGCGATCCCCGGCAGGTAGACGACGCTGGCGCCGAGCCGGCCGATCGCCTGCCACCAGATCCCTGACGCCTCCGGATAGTCGCGATCGACCAGCGGTCCGTTATGCTCGACATAGGGGGCGTCGTATTCCGGGTCGTCCACCGAGGTCAGGCTCAGCGAGCGCGAGAACCCTCTCGCCCGCCGGTGGAAAATCCCGATCGCCACCAGCCGCCCGGCCGCCTCGACGCGCACCACCAGCGGATGGACGAGACCATTGGCCAGCAGGGCGGCGATCCAGGTCCATGAGGTGAAGAAGGAGCCGTCGGCCCGCGCCTCCAGCGCCTGCCATTCCTCGCCAAGGGCGGCGATGTCCGGATCGTCCTCAACCACCACCGTCAGGGCCGGATCGTGATCGGAGCCCGACGGGCTGCGCTTGAAATCGAAGGTTCCACGTGTCATTAAAAAAAAGATAATTCCATAAGAAGATTAAATTGTCATGCCTGAATTGATTTCAGATCTATTTATTGCTCCGGTTCCGGCGCGGCTGCGCGAGCCTACGCCGGTTGCCACCGTCATCATCGACACGGAAGAGGATTTCGACTGGCTGACGCCGGTCGAGGGTACGCCGTTTGACACGGCCTATCTGCATCACCTCGATCAACTGAGCCCCATCCTGCGCGCCTATGGCGCCGTTCCCACGCTGCTGCTGACCTACCCCGTTCTCGAGAATCCGAAAATCGTGACCCAGTTGCGGCGGATGGCGGAGCGTGGCGATTGCGCCCTCGGCCTGCAGCTTCACGCCTGGATCACGCCCCCTTTCGCCGGGCAGCCGCGCTCGGACCTGTCGTTCGCGAGCAATCTCGATTCTGAAATCGAGGCGCAGAAGCTGGAGAATCTCCACGAGAAGTTCGTGGACTGTTTCGCGATGCCGCCAACCGTGTTCCGCTCCGGCCGCTATGGCCTCGGCCCCCATACCGCGCGGCTGATCAGCAAACTCGGCGTCTCGATCGATACCAGCCTTGCGCCGAGAACCTCGATGGCCGGCGAGGGCGGGCTCGATTACAGCGCGATCGATTTCGAGCCGTTCTGGTTTGGCGATGACCGGAAGCTCCTGGAATTGCCGCTCTGCCGGTCGGTCATCGGCTGGGGCCGGGCGTTCGGCCGCGCGGCTTACAGGTGGATCAACCAGCCGGGCCGCCGGCGGCAGATCCTTGGCGCGGCGCTGGCCCGCCTCGGCTGCGCCGAACGCGTGACGCTCTCGCCCGAGGGCAATGGCGCGGGGGCGGCGCGGCGTCTGACCGACGCCCTGCTCGCGCGGGAGCAGCGCATTTTCCCGCTCAGCTTCCATAGCTCCTCGATCTGGCCGGGCCGGAACCCCTATGTGCGGAGCCGGCGCGACCTGCATCATTTCTACGACGACCTGTCGGCCATGCTGACCGATCTCGCGGACCGGACGGGTTGCCGGTTCGTCCGGACCGATGCCATTCCCGGCCTGCTCGCCCCCGCCGGGCCGCAGCCGATGACCGCGGCGCGGTGATGGCCGGTGGCCGCGTCCTGCTGATCGCCAACAATTTCCCGCCGGTGCGCGGCGGCTCGGCGCTCGTCTACAGCGAACTCGCCCGCCATGCGAACGGCATGGTCGAGGTTCTCGCCCCCCGCACCCATTACGCCGACGATCTGCCGCTGATCGGCTGGCGCGAGCATGACCGGCAGGCCCCGTTCCGCGTGACGCGGCTGATGCTGCTGCGCACGCCTTTGCGCCAGTCGGGCGATGAACCCCCGATCGCCCGGCTGCGCTTCATCGCCTATGACCTCGCCCTGCGGCTGGCGGTGCTCGGCCGCCTCGTCGCGATTCTGGCGACGCGGCCGATCAGTGCGGTCTGCGTCGGCGAATTGATGTCCGGCGCCTGGATCCTGCGGGTGCTGCGGTTCTGGCCGGGACTGCGCCGCGTGGCCTATGTGCATGGCGAGGAAATCACCACCGACGACAATTACGACCCGAGCGGACGCCGCCGCCGCGCCGCGCTCGCCGCCGCCGATGTCATCATCGTGGTCAGCCGCTTCACCTTTGATACCGTGGCATCGATGCTGCCGGGCGCGCGGGACCGGATCCGGCTCATCGAGAATGGCGTCGATTTCGATCGATTCGCTCCCGCGCCGGGCGGCCCGCGCGGCGACCTGATCGAACGCCATGGCCTGCGGGGGCATTTCGTGTTCGTCTCCGTCTGCCGGCTGCTGGAAAAGAAGGGCATCGACAACGCGATCCGCGCCTTCGCGACGCTGCATCGCGCAGATCCGGCGCTGCGGTTCCTGGTGGTGGGCGACGGGCCCTATGCCGGAACGCTGGCGCAGATCGCCGTGGGTGAGGGCGTGGGCGAGGCGGTGGTGTTCGCGGGGGACGTGCCGGATGCCGACCTCGCCGATCATTACCGTCTCGGCGACGTGTTCGTGATGCCCAACCGGGCGCTCGCCTCCGGCGATACGGAGGGGTTCGGCCTCGTGTTCCTGGAAGCCAATGCCGCCGGCCTGCCGGTGATCGCCGGCCGCGACGGCGGCAGCCCCGCCGCCGTGCGCGACGGCGAGAACGGGCTGCTGGTCGACGGTCATTCGGTTCCGGCGATCGCCGCGGCGATGCGCCGCCTGCGCGAGGACGCGGCGCTGCGCGCGCGGCTGGCCGAAGGCGGGCGCGCCCGCGCGAGCCGATCCGACTGGCGGCTGAAGGCGGCCGAATTCATCGCCGCGTGTCATGACGGCGCACGGCCATGAGCGGGGCGGCGGGCATCATGCCCTGGCCCGGCGCCGGAGCGATGGGCTTTGCCGATCCGGCGCGGAACCTGTTCGGCAGTTTTCTGTGGTTCGACATGATCGCCGGGGCGGCGCGGCCGCGTGATCTGGTGCCCGCCATGCTGACACAAGATGGGGCGAGCCTGCCGCTATGGTGCCGCTCACGGGCCGGCGCGCTGGTGCCGGTGGCCGGGCTGAACAGCCCCTATACGCTCGTGTTCCGGCCGGGCGGTCACGATCCATCCGCTGTCGCCCGCAATCTCATGGGCCAGGTGCGCGGCATCGTCCGGCTCGACGCGCTCGACCCGGACGATCCGGCCATCGCCGCGCTGGAACGGGCCGCCGCGGCGCATGGCCTCGCGGTCAGCCGGTTCGATCATTTCAGCAACTGGTTCATGCCGGTGGATGGCGATTTCGAGCGTTGGCTCTCCGGGCGGCCGGGGGCGCTGCGCAATACCATCCGCCGGCGGATGCGGGCCGCCGGCGCGTTGCGGTTCCGCTGCTTCGGCTTCGGCGCGGCGTCGCCGGGCGACGGCCCGGAGCCGGAGCCGGTCGATCTCGATCAGGCCGTCGCGCAGTTCGACGGGGTTTATGACCGATCATGGAAGCCCGCCGAGCCCTTCGCCGGGATCAACGCGCGGATCATGCGCGGGCTGGCGGGCGCGGGGCTGCTGCGCGCCGGCATTCTCGCCGATGACGACGGGCCGATCGCCGCGCAATACTGGGCGATCAGCGGCGGCCGCGCCTATCTGCTCAAGCTGGCGCATGTCGAGGGCGCTGTGGCGCGCTCGCCCGGAACGGTTCTGACGGCGCTGATGATCAGGTCGATCCTCGCCGCCGACACCGTGGATCACCTCGATTTCGGGCGCGGCGACGATCGCTACAAGCGCGACTGGGTTTCCCGGCACCGGACCATGGCCGGGCTGCTGCTGATCAATCCGCGCAGCGCCGCCGGCCTTGCCATGCTCGCCCGCGAGCGGCTCGGCGCCCTGCGCCGCGCCCGCCGGCGGCGCGGCCAGACAACCGGCGTTCCCTCATGAAAATTCTCTACAGCCACCGGATCCAGTCGCGCGACGGCCAGTCCGTGCATCTCGA
The DNA here is from genome assembly GCF_000724705.2 of Acidiphilium sp. JA12-A1. Taxonomy (NCBI): domain Bacteria; kingdom Pseudomonadati; phylum Pseudomonadota; class Alphaproteobacteria; order Acetobacterales; family Acidocellaceae; genus Acidiphilium; species Acidiphilium sp. JA12-A1. The sequence continues at coordinate 13,117 of NZ_JFHO01000096.1, read as the reverse complement.
GGACCTGATCGCCGCGTTCCGGCGGGCCGGGCACGAGGTCCTGGTGGTCGGCCCCGGCGCCTATGCCGCGTCGCGCTTCGGCGATTCGGGTGGCGCGGCCGGCGCGCTGCGCCGGCTGCTGCCCGCCGCCATCGGCGAACTCGCCGAGCTGGCCTATAATCTTCCCGCCTTCTGGCGCCTGTGGCGCGCGGTGCGGACATTCCGCCCCGACCTGATCTACGAACGCTACAACCTGTTTTTCCTCGCCGGCGCCTGGGCCGCGCGGCTGTGCCGTTGCCGCTATTTCGTCGAGGTCAATTCCCCGCTGGCCGACGAGCGCGCGCAGCATGGCGGCCTGCGCCTGCAGGCGGTGGCGCGCGCCGGGGAACGTGCCGTCTGGCGCGCCGCGGACCGGGTTTTCGCCGTCACCCGGGTGCTGGGCGACATACTCGTGGCCGAGGGCGCGCCGGCCGACCGCATCACGATCACGCCGAACGGCGTCGATATCGGCCGGTTTCCCGAACCGGACCGCGCCGCCGCGCATACGCCGGTGCTCGGGTTCATCGGCTTCGTCCGCCCCTGGCACGGGCTCGACCTGATCATCGACGACATGGCTCGCGACAGCGCCCTGCCGCTCGACCTCGTGATCGCCGGCACCGGGCCCGCGCTGCCCGACCTGCGGGCCCGCGCCGCCGCCCTCGGAATCGAGAACCGGGTGCGCTTCGCCGGGCTGGTCGACCGCGAGGCGGTTCCGGCCCTTCTCGCCGGCATCGATATCGCGCTGCAGCCCGCCTCCGTCGCCTATGCCTCGCCGCTGAAGCTGTTCGAATACATGGCCGCGGGCTGCGCCATCGTCGCCCCCGACCAGCCCAATATCCGCGAGGTGCTGACCCACGAGCGCAACGCGCTGCTGGTCGATCCGGGGGATCGGGCGGCGCTGTGGCGCGCGGTGCGCCGGCTTGCCGCCGACCCGGCGCTGCGCGGCCGCCTCAGCCGCGCCGCGCGCGCGGAGGTGCTGTCGCACCCCTATCTCTGGGACGAGAATGCGGCGCGCATCATCGCCCTCGCCACGCGCTCATGACGCCGCCCGCCGCGATGCTGATCCTGCATGTCTTCCCGAGTTTCGCCGTCGGCGGCGCGCAGATGCGCATGGCGACGCTGGCCAACCGCTTCGGCGCGCGGTTCCGCCACGCGATCGTAGCACTCGACCGGCAGACCGTCTGCCGCGGCCATCTCGACCCCGGCCTCGACGTCACCTTCATCGATCCGCCGGCGTCGGCCCCCTCGCTGCCCGGGCGGCTGCGCCGCATCCGCGCGATGCTGCGGGAGATCGGCCCGGACCTGTTGATCACGAGCAACTGGGGATCGATCGAATGGGCGATGGCCCGATCGCTCGCCGGGATTCGCCGGCATATCCATACCGAGGACGGTTTCGGGCCGGAGGAGCGCCAGAGCCAGTTGCGCCGCCGCGTCCTCACGCGGCGGATCGCGCTGCGGCGCAGCGAGGTGGTCGTGCCCTCGTCGACGCTGAACGACATCGCCCGGCAGGTCTGGCGCCTGCCGCCGCGGCGCCTCCACTACATCGCCAACGGCATCGACCTCGAGCGCTTTCATCCCGCCGCGCCGGCCCGGACCGAGGGGAGCGGGCTGACGGTGCTCTGCGTCGCCGGATTGCGGGCGGAGAAAAATCTCGGCCGGTTGCTGCGCGCGCTCGCTCTGGCCGACCTGACGCCGCGGCCGCGCCTGCTCATCGCCGGTGACGGCCCCGAGGGTGCCGCGCTGCGGGATCTCGCCGCCCGCCTGTCGCTGGATGTCGAATTTCTCGGCGACATCGCCGATCCGGCGCCGCTCTATCGCGCGGCGGATCTGTTCGCGCTGTCCTCGGACACCGAGCAGATGCCGCTCTCCGTGATCGAGGCGATGGCGAGCGGGCTGCCCGTGATCGCGACGGCGGTGGGCGATATTCGCGCCATGGTTTCCGAACAAAACCGGCCTCTGCTCGCCCATTGCAGCGACGAGGCGCTGGCCGGCGCCTTCAGGGCGGCCGGGACGATGGATTTGACCGTGATCGGCGCGGCCAATCGCCGCCGGGCCGAGACGCTGTTCGATGTGGCGCGGATGACGGCGGACTGGCTCGGCCTCCTCGCGCCCTGCGCGCCTAATGGAGACCTCAGACCCAGATGATCAATCCGAGAATGACGGCCCAGGCCGCGACCGAGACGAGAAAAATCAGCAGCGCCGCCTTCGGCCAGGCGAGCCGTTCAGCATCCTCGCGGCGCATGTGTCTTGCCGCGGCACTCAGACGCGACAGCATTCCGATCTCAATTCACCCGCGATGCTTGTTGAAACGACGTCTTACATTCGCCTCACAAGACGCATTGTCAATGTGAAATTATGATATAATTATAGCGAAATTCAACTATGACCTATTATTGTTTTGTATCGTAAAAAAACCGTGAAAGCTTCCATTTTTGACAATGACGATATGACCGGTCTCGGACATTTGGCCCCATGTGCGGCCTGACCGGATTATTTCGGAGCGACGCTGTTTTTGCCCGGTCCGGTCCGGTCGATGGCGCCCTTCTCCAGCGCATGACCGATGCGATCGCGCATCGCGGCCCCGACTCCGAAGGGCTCGCGCTCGACGGGCAGATCGGGCTCGGCTTCCGCCGGCTTGCGGTGATCGACCTGGCCGGCAGCCCGCAGCCGATGCACAGCGCCGACGGGGCGCAGACCATCGTGTTCAACGGGGAAATCTACAATTTCCGGCAGCTTGCCGCCGAACTGGCGGTATTGGGCCAGAGCTTCCGCACGCGGGGGGACACCGAAACCATCCTCAATGGCTGGCGCCAATGGGGTGCGGGGGTGCTCGACCGGCTCGATGGCATGTTCGCCTTCGCGCTGTGGGACCGGCGGACGCGCCAGCTTCTGCTCGCCCGCGACCGGATCGGCAAGAAGCCCCTCTATTACGGCACGGCGCCGGACGGCACGCTGGCTTTCGGCTCGGAACTCGCCGCGCTCAGGCCGGTGCCGGGCCTGACCGACCGGCTCGACCCGACGGCGATCGAGGATTTTCTTGCCCTCGGCTATATTCCCGACCCGGCCTCCGCATTCCGCGACATCCGCAAGTTGCCGCCCGCCCATGCGATGCTGATCGAGGCCGACCGGCCGCTGCCGGCCCCGTTCCGCTACTGGAGCCTGCCGCGCGCCCATCCGCCGGCCGACGCGCGCGAGGCCGCCGACGTCATGGGCGGATTGTTCGAGGATGCCGTGGCGCGGCGAATGATCGCCGATGTGCCGCTCGGCGCGTTCCTGTCGGGTGGCATCGATTCGGGCTGCGTCGTCGCGCTCGCGGCGCGCCGGACCGACCGGCCGCTCCGCTGCTTCACGATCGGCTTCCCCGAGGCCGACGAACGGGAGGCCGCCAGCGAGATCGCCCGCCACTGCGGGGCCGAGCACGAAACCGCGGAGATGTCGGCTCACACCATCCTCGGCGATGCCGCGGCCCAGGCCGCGATGTTCGGCGAACCGTTCGGCGATCATTCCTCGGTGCCGAGCCGCGCCGTCGCGGCCCTGGCGCGGCGTCACGTCACCGTCGCCCTGTCCGGCGACGGTGGCGATGAGGCGTTCGGCGGGTATCGGCGATACCGGTTCCATCATCTTACCGACGCGGCGCGGCGCATGCTGCCCGGGCCGGTGCGACGCCACGTGATCGGCACGATCGCCCGCGCCTATCCGAAGCTCGACGCCGCGCCGCGCTGGCTGCGGGCGAAATCGACGCTTACCGAACTCAGCCTCGACTCCGCCGAGGCGTATTATCGCAGCGTCGGCCGCAGCGAGGCCGCGACGCGCCACGGTTTGTTCAGCGCCGGCTTCCGCCGCGATATCGAGGGTCACGACCCCGCCACGCGCTTTCATGCCGTCGCCGCCGACCATGAGGACGACGATGCGCTGCGCGTGGCCCAGCGGATCGACCTCGAAACCTGGCTGCCCGGGGACATCCTGGTCAAGACCGACCGCACGAGCATGGCGGTCGGTCTCGAGGTGCGATGCCCGCTGCTCGACCCGACGCTGCTGGCTTTCGGCTTGGCGCTGCCGGCGGATCTGAAGCTGCGCGGCGGCCGCGGCAAGGCGATCCTGCGCGATGTGGCGGCGTCGCTGCTGCCCGCCTCGGTCATGAATCGCCCGAAACAGGGGTTCGCCGCCACGCTCGGCCCGGACATGCGCAAGGCGGCGCCGCAGTTGCGGAAGATGCTCTGCGGCCCGCAGTCCGCCCTCCTGGCCAGCACCTGGTTCGATGGCCCCGCCGTGGCCCGCCTGCTCGATGCCCATGCGAGCGGCCGGCGCGACCATACCGCGCTGCTCTGGCACCTTCTGGTGCTCGACAGCTTCCTGGCCGACTGGCAGCACCAGCGCCGGGTGCCCCATGACAGCTGACCCTGGATCCGCCGGCCCGCGGGACGGCACGGCCTCGCAGGACGCCGGCCTCGCCAGCCTGGCCGGCGAAGGCTCGATCCTCAGCCGCACGGCGCGCGGCGCCGGATGGGTGATCGGCTGGCGGTTCTGCACCCGGTTCATCGGCCTGTTCAGCACGCTGATCCTGGTGCGTCTGCTCACGCCGGCCGATTTCGGCATTGTCGCGCTCGCCACCAGTTTCGTTCAGGGCTTTGGCCAGCTGTGCGACGTCGGTGTTGAAGATGCGATCATTCGCGATCCTCACCCCGACCGCGCCCTTTATGATACGGGCTTTACCATCAACCTGATTCGCGGCCTCGCAGTGGCGCTGGTGCTGCTGATCGGCGCCTTCCCGATCGCCACCCTGTTCCACAATCCAAATCTGGCGCCGGTGCTGCTGGCCGTGGCAGGAATCAGCGCGCTGGGCGCGATGGAGAATATCGGCGTCGTCGATTTCCGCCGGTTCATCGCCTTCGACCGCGAATTCGTCCTGAAGATCATCCCACGCGTCGTCCAGACGGCCATTGGCATCACGCTCAGCTTCATCCTGCGTTCCTACTGGGCGCTGATCATCGCGCTGCTGACCAACCAGGCGATCACCACCATCATGACCTATCGGTTGCACCCCTACCGCCCGCGGCTCAGCCTGACCGCCTGGCGCCGCATGGCCAACTATTCCGCATGGATCTGGATGAATAGCCTGATTTCGCAGCTCAATTCGAACGGCACCAATTTCATCATCGGTAAAATGCTCGGCGTCGGAGCCGTCGGCATTTTCGGCCTCGGCAACGAAATTGCCGGTCTGCCCAATACTGAATTGGTCGCCCCACTCTGCCGTTCGGCCTTCTCCGGCTTCGCCCATGCGCAGGCCGATGACGACAATGGAGCCAGCCTGCTGCTGCGCCTGCTCGCGTTGATGACCATCATCGCCCTGCCCGCCGGGCTCGGCCTGTCGCTGACCGCCTATCCCATCGTGCAACTCGGGTTCGGCAAGAACTGGATCGGCGCCGTGCCGCTGCTTCAGATCATCGGCATCGCAAATGCATTCAGCATCTTCGGCATGATCAGCGGAGTGGTGTTCAGCGTGAGGGCCTGGATGAAAGCCCTATTCAAACTTGGAGCGGCCGTCACCCTCACGCGCCTCGGCCTGATCATCGTGCTGTTGCCCGTTTATGGCCTCCCCGGCGCAGCCATTGCCATTGCACTGACCGACATCGTCAACCAGTTGGTCCTTATCGTCGTGACCGTTCATCGGCTGGACCTGTCGCTGGGTACCGTGCTTGGCCGGATCTGGCGCAGCATCGCCGCCGCCGCATTGATGACCGCGCTGCTGGTAACACTGCATCTCGGTTGGAGCGATGAACCGGGCACCGACCGCTGGCAGGCGATCCATCTCGGTGCGGCCGTCATGATCGGTGCGATCAGCTATACCGCATCGCTGATCGGCCTATGGCTTCTGGCCGGCCGGCCAGAGGGTGCCGAACGCGACCTGCTCGATTTTCTTCGTGCGATGCTCCGGCGCATCGAGACAAGGCGGCTTCCGGCATGAAACGTCTTTACCTCGTTTTCGCTCTCGCCGCCGTCGTCCTCCCGCGCGGAGCTCGTGCGCAGAGCTTTGTGATGGCGCCGCCCGTGCCTCGCGCTCCGGGTGCGCTGACAGGCGTCGTGCTTGAAAACACGACGCACCACGCCCTGCCGCCGCGCCTGATCACTTTTGCCGCCATGTTCGCTGACGGCGCCCTGCCCCGCGGCACCGGCATCAGTGCGGGCGCGCTGCCGGCACAGGCCGATGTGAAGCTGCGCTATCCGGACGGCTCGGCCAAATTCGCGGTCATCACCCTGCAAACACCGCCTATCGCCGCCGCCGCCAATGCCAGCCTGCTCCTGCGCGCAAACGGCCGCGCCGCCCGCGGTACAGTGGCGATCGCACCGGCGCTGGCCGCCCATCCGATCACCATCAAGGCCGTGATCACGCCCAAAGGCGGAACACCCCAAACCTTCACGATCGACCTCAGCCGCTGGTATCGACGCGCCCAGGCAGCAGATCGTTTGTCAACCTGGTTGCAAGGCCCGCTGGCCCACCAGGTCCGGCTCAGCCGCACGCTGGCCAGTTCGCTCCGCCTCGTGGTCGATCTGACGGCCTATCGCAGCGGCGCGATCGGCGCGGACATCCAGTTCGACAATGACCGCGCCATGACATCGTCGGGCGGTGCCATGCGCGAAACCGTCAGCATCAGCCTCGGCGGAAAGACGATCTATCGCGTCGGCCCGCTGGCGGAGCACCAATATCAGGACTGGCACGTCGTCCTGCGTACCGATGGCCGCGTGCCGATCAACGTGGTGCATGACATCGCAGCGCTGGAGCGTCTGGGCGCGATTCCCCATTATGCGTTGCACCCAGGGGCGGCACCCAGCCTGCTGGTGGGATATCGGCGCGCAATCATGCAACCGGGTTGGGACGCTCCGCTCGCCGCCGATGGCGTGACCAAATATATGCCGACCACGGGCGGACGCGGCAGCATTGGCCCCACCACCCGCGCCAACGCGGTCTGGCTGATCAGCCAGAACCCGATTGCCGCGGAGTATGCGATCGGGCAGGCCGATGCCGCCGGCGCCGTTCCCTGGCACATGTGGTATCCGAAAGCCGGCAATTTCCTGACCACAGCCGATTTTCCGAATATCTGGACCGATCCGCGCGGCGGCCCGCATTCCTACACGACTGGCCTCACGCAGCAGGTGGGAAATACCGGCTGGACCCCAGACGCCTCCCATCAGCCAGACCTTGCCTACATTCCCTACCTGCTGACCGGGCGCCGCTACTATCTCGACCAGCTGAACGCCCAGGCCAGCTTCGCCGAGACCGACTTCTGGCCCGCGGCGCAGGCTCGCAACGGCGGCGAAGGGATTGTCGTCGGGTCGGGCAATCAGGTGCGGGGGGCGGCGTGGGACCTCCGTGAAATCGCCGAGGCCGCCTACATCAACCCCGACCACAGCACCATGCGCCGCTACTTTGCCCGCATGGTCGCCAACAACTTGGATTTTCTCCGCCGCAAAATCCCCATCTGGCAGGCCCGCGAAGGCGAGGCTTATGGATATGTACCCGGCGCCTATGGCAATGGCGCATCAATGGCCCCGTGGCAGCAGGATTTCTTCGCCACCACGATGAGCCGCCTCGCCCGGTTTGGGGAGCAAGGCGCGCGCGTCGTGGTGCGCTGGCAGACCCATTTCCTCGCAAATTCACTGCTCCCGCTCGCCCGCGGCTTCAACCCGCATGACGGCATTGCCTATAACCTGGCGACCTACGACCCCTCGACCCACCAATATTTCACCAGCTGGGCTGCGATCCGTCGCGCGACCGAGCGAGGCGGCCAAGCCAACGGCACGGGCTGGTCGCACAGCCAGGGCTATTACGCCCAGACCCGCCTTGCCGCGCTCGCCGGGATCATCAACACGACCCACTCCGCCCGGGCACGCGCGGCCTATCACTGGCTCGATCACGCCAACGCCCCGGAAACCAGCCCGGAGGCGCACGCCGAGCAGCCGCAATACTGGATCGTCCCCGATCAGCACTCATAATTCATCAGCAATATCGACGAGGGCGTTCTCATGTTTCACCGCATCCGCGACATCTCCAACCGCGCAGGCCTCAACCGCGTACTCCGACGCATTCTCGACACAAGGCCGATTGCGGCGAGCGGCAAGGAACTGCTGATTTTCAGTGCCGTGTCCCATCACGACCTGCTGATGTATCTTGCGGCGGTGAAATCGCTCGCGCGCTTCCTGCCGGCGCCTGGCGTCGTCGCGTTGAATGACGGTTCGCTTACCGCCGCCGATATCGCGGTGCTGCAACATCACCTCCCCGGCATCCGCATCGTGCTGGGGCCGGACGTCAACACCGGTCGCGTGCCCGCTGACCTGATGTGGCAGCGCCTGTTCTGGTCGGTCAGGTTGGCCGAGGACGCCTACGTGATCCAGCTTGATGCCGACACGCTCGCTCTCGCGCGCCCCAGCGCCCTGCTCGATGCGATCGCCGGGGGCAAGAGCTTCATTCTCGGCACGTCCGAGTGCCGATCGATCGAACCCATCCCCACCCGGACGGCGGCGGTCCTCGATAACCCATCAAGACATATTCAGGTCACCGCCGAGCGGGCGATGATCAACCTGCCCGACGCTCAAGCGAAGCGCTATATCCGCGGGTCTGCCGGGCTGTATGGCCTGGCACCCGATCATGTCCATCACGCTGATCCGGAAAACCTGTTCGTTGCGATGAACAAGCTGACTAACGGCCGGTTCATCGAATATGGCTCAGAACAATTTGCGGCCAACTACCTCGTGGCGAATGCGCCCCGTTCCGTCGCCCTGCCATTCCCGACCTATGCCGTCCATGACATCCGTGATGATCTGACCGGTGCGATCTTCCTGCATTTCATCGGATCATACCGATTTCACAATGGCGCCTATGCCCGCGCGGCGCGTGCCGTCATCGCCGATCTCGCATGACGGTTGCGCAACCCGCTCTCGTCATCATCATCCTGCATTATGGTAGCATCACCGATACCCGCGACTGCCTCGCCGCGTTGACGCCCGGCCTGCCGGCCGACTGGCGGGTTCTGGTCATCGATAATGGCACCGGGACGGGGGCGGCCGACACGCTGGGCCGCGAGTTTCCGAGTATCGACACTGTCACCCTGCCGGCCAATCAAGGTTGGGCCGGCGGCAATAATGTCGGGATCGCGTGGGCACGATCGCGCGGCGCAAGGGCCGTCTGCCTGCTGAACAACGACACGCTGGCCGCCGTCGGCGCGTTCGCGCCCCTGCTCGGCGCGCTCGATCAGGTTGGAGACTGCCTGTTGCACCCCGCCATCGATTACGGCGATCCTGGGGATGGTATCCAGCTTGACCCCGCCCAGAATCCCTCCAGCGCGGCACTTCAAGGCCAGCCGCACCTTTACCCGCTTGATTTCGCCTACGGTGCCTGCCTGATGATCCCGTGTTCCGTGTTCGACCGGGTCGGGATGTTTGACGAACGGTTTTTTCTTCAGCTCGAGGAGACCGATTTCTTTCTCCGTGCGAAGGCGCTCGGCATACCGAGCCTGTGCCTCAATTCCGCGCGGATCATCCATTTCGAGTCGCGCAGCTTCGGCGCCCGCATGACGCCCCGCAAACTGTATTATATCGCGCGCAATAAGTTCCTGTTGTGGGAAAAGCATGATCGCTCCCCGATCGGCCTGTTCCGCGTCATTCGCGACCTATACTGGCAAGCCGCCAAGGAATCCGCAGCCCCGCTGCTCTGGCTCGTCTCCGGTCAGCAGGGCGCCAAATCGATACGTGCCGGCGTTTTTGACTATTTTCGCCGACGCTTCGGCGCCGCATCCAACCGCTAATCGACTGCTTGAATTGGTGGATAATACCACTGCCCCTATCGTCACCGCACTGACTTGGCCTATCGATGAACGCCCCGGGCTATGATCATAAGTACGGATACCCTGGCGTAACTGCGCCTGGCAGTGAATTTTATCGCCTCTACTCTTTCACAACCGAGCATCGGTAAATCACATGAATAAACGTGGCTATACTGTCATGAATAAATCGACATCGACCTATCTGGATCTGATCCGCTTTGTCGCGGCTTTCATCGTCTTCGCAAGCCATGCCGCTGGCGCTCGGCTGACAGGCCACTGGAAGGCGACGACCTTCACCGGCGCGCTACGCCTTTCCGGCATGACCGCGCCCTTCGTCTACGACGGCCCCATGAACGGCGCCGTGTTCCGCGCCTATGTCGAGCAGGTTCTGGTCCCAACCCTGACGCCGGGCCATGTCACAATCATGGACAATTTGCCGGCGCACAAGGCCGCCGGCGTGCGCGACGCAATCGAACAGGCCGGCGCGAAGCTCTTGTTCCTCCCGCCATATTTGCCGGATTTCAACCCGATTGAAAACGCCTTCTCAAAGCTTAAGGCCATGCTGCGAGCCAAGGCGGAAAGAACGATCAACGCACTCTGGGACACGGTCGGAAAACTCGTCGACCAATTCTCACCACGCGAGTGCGCCAACTATTTTAGCGCCGCAGAATATGAATCAGATTAAAACGGACGTGCTCTAAATTCAATGATATGCTTTTCTGCCGATGATGCGGCGGATGAACAGGTCGCTCTTTCGTCAAAATAACCAATCAAAATAGCCAATCGCTCTTGTCCTGGCGATAGTTTCGGGGAAGATACAGTAACCGCTCGCACGTGATCCCGCTCATTTCCGCGGCGATTATTGAAATCCTGTCTTTCAAAGGTAGTCATATGATTTCTAGCACACATACGCCGAACGTCCGCTGGCTGCCAAACTACATCAAGGCCTTTGGCCCCCTCGCGGGGTTATCAATGATGTGGCGGGTGGCCAGCCTTGACCGCGCAGGTAGGGATACGCCCGCGCCGATCATCGTCCCGGAACTCGGGGAAATCTGGCTGCGCGCCGCATTGCATGATCATTCGATCTTCCAGCAAGTCTGGGTCAAGCGCGAATACGATCTCGCCCTGGCGGCACCCGGTCATTTCCCTGCGCTGAGACAACGCTACCAGGCAACGCTTGAACGCGGAGGCAAGCCACTGATCCTCGATGCGGGTGCCCATATCGGGGTGAGCGTCCTGTGGTGGCGCCATCTGTTCCCCGAGGCCTGGATCGTCGCGATCGAACCGTCTTTAGCCAATCTGGCCGTGCTCAAACGTAACGTGGCACAGCTGAAAGACGTGATCGTCCTGCATGCGGCGTTGTCCGCCGAGGCCGGGTCGCTGAAGATCGCCAACAAGGTGGCCGGCGGCTCGGCCGTCAGGGTTAAGGCCGAAGGAACGGGCGAAGACGTTCCCGCCATCACGGTGGCACAGGTGCTCGAGCAAGCCGAGGCCGAGGAAATACTGCTTGCGAAAATCGACATCGAAGGCGGTGAAGCTGCGTTGTTTGCCGCTAATCTCGCCTGGCTGGACCAGACTCATGCGCTGGTCGTCGAAACCCATGACTGGCTTTACCCGGGCGAGGGCACCAGCCGCTCGCTCTTCGCGGCGATCGCGGCAAGACATTTCGACTTCCTAACCCATGGCGAGAACATCCTGCTATTCAGGTGCTGAAGCCGGCACAGCGTGCGGGCTGCGCACCGCTGACCGGCAAGTCTACGCTGAACCGGCTGGACCTGAGCCGTATTGTCCATGATCATGACATCGCCCGGCGTCAGGGTTGGGACCCGCACCTGCTCGACATGGGCGCGGAACACGGCACCGTTCATGGGGCCGTCATAGACGAAGGGCGCGGTCATGCCGGAAAGGCGTGGCGCGCCGGTGAAGGTCGTTGTCTTCCAGTGGCCATGCGGCACGCCGGCCCGGCAGCGCTCGCAGCGTGGCGCTCGGCCTCGCAAACGGGCCATCTTCGTCGATAGTCCGGTCTCGTCGATGAAGATCAGCTTCGCCGGATCGAGATCGATCTTGCCGTCGAACCAGGCACGGCGACGCTTCAGGAGATCCGGCCGGCCTTGCTCCGGTACGTGTGCGGACTTTTTTTAAACGTCCAGCCGCGCCTACGCAGCTAGATGCTGAGCGCGCTACGGCCAATCGACACCGCCCGATCAGCCGCAAGCCGTTCGACCATCTCGTTCAGCGTGATGTCCTTGCGGTCCTCAATCAGCCCGACAAGAAACGCTGCGTGCCCATCCAGGCTCGAACCCCGCCGCCGCCCCTGCAGCCGCGGCGTTCCTTCGCCAACCTTCGTCCGCGCGATCCACCGGATCGCACTTGATATCCCAACCCCAAACCGCGCCGCCGCTTGCCGCGCCGACATCCCTTCCGCCGAAGCCCTTAGCTTAGGGCCCAGGACCGCAGATCGTCACTCAGTGCTCTCGCCATCATCCACCTCAATCAAAGTGAATGTTGAATCAGCCAAACCCTCCGGTGTCACTTCACATTCGACTCATCGATCAATGGACGTGCCCTAGATTTGAAGCCTGGCCCAATTTGAAATCCTTCTGGAGACAAAAAGACCCGAATAAAACAAAAAATGTATCTGCTCATCCTGGTCCGTCGATAAGTTGAATCGATTGTGAATTGACGTGACCACGGCGGATACGATTCGACGGGAGGCGTGAACGAGCTTCCTGACCTGTCTCTCCTATCGCACGCTGAGAAAGACGCGCTGATCCGCGCGCTATGGGACGCGTTGCAATCATCCGAGCGCAGGAACGCGGAACTGGCAATCCGGCTTTCGGATGCGGAACGCCGGATTGCGGAGTTGGAGGCGCGGCTAAACGAACCGCCGAAGCGGCCGGACAATTCGAGCCTGCCGCCATCGCGCGGGCAGAAGCCAAACCGGCCCGAGAAAAGTCCGCGCAAGGGGCCCCGCAAAGGCAGTCTCGGCCGTGAGGGTGGCGGTCGCTTGCTTGCCGAGAACCCCGATCAGACGGTGATCGCGAAGGCGGCGCATTGCCAGCACTGCCGTGCCGGGCTGACTGACGCGGATCAGCGCCTCGCGCAGCGCTACGACAAGATCGATCTGCCGCCGATCAAGCCGGTCGTCACCCGCGTCGAACGCTATGCCGGCCATTGTCCGTGCTGTGGGGCGACCACGCTGGCAGCCGTCCCGGAAGGCATGGAGACCGGCACACCATTCAGCCTCAACCTCGTGGCTCTCGCGATCTACTTGCGCGTCA
>NZ_JFHO01000097.1:0-27662 GCF_000724705.2 Acidiphilium sp. JA12-A1 | reverse complement strand
GCCGCCACCGCCGACAAGGTCGTTCGACAGGCCGCATCCGGCGAGCAGGAGTGCGGCGGCGAGCGGGGCGGTGCGGCGCATGATCGACAAATTCGCCATCCTCGTGACTGTGATTGCGGCAGGTCGCCAAGGGGATAACCGCCTTCGCGCGGCCGGGCAACACGGGGCGCCGCGCAGGCCTGCGCCGGCACGGGGTTGCGCCGCCGGATGATCGTCCCAATTCGCAACCAGCCAGGACGGAAAGACGCGACCGGCCCGCCCTGGCGGCAGTCCGGAAAGGGAACGGCATGGTATTGGCGAATTTCGACGCGTGGCTGGACCGCACCCTGCGCAACCATGAAAAATTGCGCAAGCTTGCGTGGTTCGTGATTATTTATGGCGCGAGCGTGGTGGTTTTCGGAATCATTGCCTTCGGCCTGCAGGCGCTTGTGCCGGCCTGAGCGAGGGCCGGATGTTGCGCCGCCGCATGGAGTGCGCTACCGGCGCTGCTCATGCTGATGAAGGCACCTGAACGGTCCGACGGTGGCGTGATGTCCGCCTACCGGACGCGGATCGACGCCGGCACCATCCTGCCGGACCCGGTCCAGCGCCGGGCGGCGGAGCGCCTGCACGAGCTGTGGGGCCGGCTGCGCGACTACGATCCGCAGCCGAAGGCGCCGCCCAATGGCTGGCTCGGCCGGCTGCTCAACAAGAAGCGGGTGGACGAGGTGCCGGAGGACTATCCCTCGGGCCTCTATCTCGTCGGCGAGGTCGGCCGCGGCAAGTCCATGCTGATGGACCTGTTCTTCGCCGCCGCCGAGGTGCCGCGCAAGCGGCGGGTGCATTTTCACGAATTCATGCAGCAGGCCCATGCGAGGCTGCACAGGCTGCGCGCCGAGCGGCCCGATGCCGATGCGGTGCTCTCGCTCGCCGACATCATCGCCGGCGAATCGGCGCTGCTCTGCTTCGACGAGTTCCAGGTCCACGACATCGGCGATGCGATGATCCTGGCCCGGCTGTTCGAGGCGCTGTTCGCCCGCGCCGTGGTCGTCGTCGCCACCTCCAACACGCTGCCGGACGATCTCTACCGCAACAAGCCGGGCTATGACAGCTTCCGCCCCTTCATCGCCCTGCTCAAGCGCCATCTCGACGTGATGGTGCTCGATGGCGGGCGCGACTACCGGCGCGAGCGGGTGCGCGGCGCGCGCAACTGGTACGTGCCGGCGGATGGCCGGGCCGAGCGCGCTCTCGATGATGTGTTCGCCGAACTCACCGGCGGTGCCGCCCCGCGCGCGGAGGCGCTCACGGTCTTCGGCCGCAAGCTCGCCGTGCCGCTCGCGGCGCGCGGCGTCGCCCGGTTCGACTTCGCCGCCCTCTGCGCCCAGGCGCTCGGCTCGGGGGATTATCTCGCCCTCGCCACCCATTACGACACGGTGCTGATCGACGGCATTCCCCGTCTTTCGCCGGACAATTTCGACGAGGCGCGGCGCTTCATCACCCTGATCGACGCGCTCTACGAGCATCGGGTGAAGCTCTACGCCTTGGCCGCGGCGGAACCCGCGGCACTGTATACCTCGGGCGAGGGGGTCGCGATCTTCGAGCGCACCGTCTCCCGCCTCGAGGAAATGCGCAGCGAGGCGTATTTCGCCCTCGCGCATCTGACCTGAGATGCGGTTGCGCCGCTCCGGCCATTGGTCTAGGCCGCACGACGACGGAACCGCCCGGGACGGACGGCGCGCAAGGCGCCGGGTTTCGAGTGACAGGCGAGTGATCACCGTATGGGGGCCCCATGAACATACATGAATACCAGGCCAAGGAACTGCTGAAGTCCTATGGCGTCGCGGTGCTGGACGGGCACGTCGCCTGGACCGGCGAGGAGGCCGCCGAGGCGGCGCGCAAGCTCCCCGGCCCGGTCTATGTCGTGAAGTCGCAGATCCATGCCGGCGGCCGCGGCGCCGGCCATTTCAAGGACGATCCGGAGGGCAAGGGCGGTGTCCGCCTCGCCAAGTCGCCCGAGGAGGTTGCCGCCGCCGCCGAGGCGATGCTGGGCAACACGCTGGTGACCAAGCAGACCGGCCCGGCCGGCCGCGTCGTCCGCCGCGTCTATGTCGAGGCCGGCTGCGACATCAAGCGCGAGCTCTACCTCTCGCTGCTGGTCGACCGCGCGAAATCCGAGATCGTCATCATGGCCTCGACCGAGGGCGGCATGGAGATCGAGGAAGTCGCCGAGAAGCATCCCGAGAAGATCCTCCGCGTCGCGGTCGATCCGGCGAGCGGCATCTCCGGCTTCCACGCCCGCCGCCTCGGCTTCGGCCTCGGGCTCGACGCCACCCAGATGAAGGCCTTCGCGAAATTCGTGAACGCGATGTACAAGGCCTTCGTCGCGCTCGACTGCGCGATCGTCGAGATCAACCCGCTGGTCGTCACCGGCGCCGGCGAGGTGGTCGCCCTCGACGCCAAGGTCAGCTTCGACGACAACGCGCTCTACCGTCACCCCGATCTCGAGAAGCTGCGCGACGAGGCCGAGGAAGACCCGAAGGAACTCGAGGCCGCCAAGCACAGCCTGAACTACGTGGCGCTGGACGGCTCGATCGGCTGCATGGTCAACGGCGCCGGCCTCGCGATGGCGACGATGGACATCATCAAGCTCTACGGCGCGGAGCCGGCGAACTTCCTCGATGTCGGCGGCGGGGCGACCAAGGAGCGCGTCACCGCGGCCTTCAAGATCATCCTGTCGGACCCGAATGTCGAAGGCATCCTGGTCAACATCTTCGGCGGCATCATGCGCTGCGACGTGATCGCCGAGGGCGTGGTCGCCGCGGCGCGCGAGGTCTCGCTCTCGGTGCCGCTGGTGGTTCGCCTCGAGGGCACCAACGTGCAGCTCGGCAAGGACATCCTCTCCAAATCCGGCCTGCCCATCATCGCGGCCGACAATCTCGCTGACGCGGCGCAGAAGATCGTCGCCGCCGTGAAGGAGGCCGCATAATGGCTATTCTCGTCAACGCCGAAACCAAGGTCATCACCCAGGGCTTCACCGGCGCGCAGGGCACCTTCCACTCCGAACAGGCGATCGCCTACGGCACCAAGGTCATGGGCGGCGTCACCCCGGGCAAGGGCGGCACCCGCCATCTCGACCTGCCGGTGTTCGACACCGTGGCCGAGGCCCGCGAGGCGACCGGCGCCGATGCGAGCGCGATCTACGTCCCGCCGCCCTTCGCGGCGGACGCCATCCTCGAGGCGATCGACGCCGAGATCCCGCTGATCGTCTGCATCACCGAGGGCATCCCGGTGCTCGACATGGTGAAGGTCCACCGCGCGCTGTCCGGCTCGAAATCGATCCTGGTCGGGCCGAACTGCCCGGGCGTCATCACGCCGGATGCCTGCAAGATCGGCATCATGCCGGGGCATATCCACCGCCGCGGCAAGGTCGGCATCGTGTCGCGCTCCGGCACGCTGACCTACGAGGCGGTGGCGCAGACCACGGCGGCCGGGCTCGGCCAGTCGAGCTGTGTCGGCATCGGCGGCGACCCGGTGAAGGGGCTGGACTTCGTTGACGTTCTGGAAATGTTTCTGGCCGATAATGAAACCGAGGCACTGATCATGATCGGCGAGATCGGCGGCCAGAGCGAGATCGAGGCGGCCGAGTTCCTGGCGCGCAACAAGGTGAAGAAGCCCACCGTGGGGTTCATCGCCGGCGTCACCGCGCCGCCGGGCCGGCGCATGGGTCATGCCGGCGCCGTGATTTCCGGCGGGCGCGACACCGCGCAGGCCAAGATCGAGGCGATGAAGGCGGCCGGCATCCATGTGGCCGACAGTCCGGCATCGCTCGGCAGCACCATGGTCAAGGCGCTTCGCGCGTAACGAGGAGTCGGCGGGTTTGTTCATTCGTCATGGATCGGGGAGGCTTCATGCAAGGAAAGCATCCCAGAACCGAGACTTGACGGTGCAACGGCCTGATCGATTGGACTATGTCACGGTCTTGACTTTGCAGCGCGCCGGCTCAGTGCCGGCGCGAACTCCATGAGCCCAGTACGGCCGAGGGACATCTGAGATGGCGGGTGTGGATATTCTTGCGACGGCGATGAATGGCGGCAACGCGGCGTTCATCGCCAACCTCTATGCGAAATGGGTCGAGGCGCCCGATTCGGTCGATCCGGATTTCGCCAGCCTGTTCGCCGCGCTGGGCGACGATGCGCGATCGGTGCTGGGCGATGCGGCCGGCGCCTCCTGGGCGCCGCGACCGATCAGCTTCGAACGACCGGCCGCGCCGGCCGAGGCGGGCAAGGGCGCGCCGCTTTCCAGACAGGGCACGATCGATTCGATCCGTGCCCTGATGTTCATCCGGGCCTATCGCGTGCGCGGCCATCTGGAGGCCGATCTCGATCCGCTCGGCCTGCGCCAGCCCGGCCACCACCCGGAACTCGATCCGGCCAGCTACGGCTTCACCGAGGCCGACATGGACCGGCCGATCTTCATCGACATGGTGCTGGGCCGCGAGACCGCGACGATGCGCGAGATCATCGCCATCCTGCGCGAGAGCTATTGCGGCAAGATCGGCGTCGAGTTCATGCACATCCAGGATCCCGAGCAGAAATCCTGGATCCAGCGCCGCGTCGAGGGCGCGCCCTGGCGCACCGCGCTCGACAAGGAGGGCAAGCGCCGCGTCCTCACCCAGCTCACCGAGGCCGAGGGCTTCGAGACCTTCTGCCAGCGCCGCTATGTCGGCACCAAGCGCTTCGGGCTGGAGGGCGGCGAAAGCACCATCCCCGCGCTGCACGCGATCATCGAGACGGCGGCGCGGGCCGGCGTCAACGAGATCGCGATCGGCATGCCGCATCGCGGCCGGCTCAACACGCTGGTCAACATCGTCAAGAAGCCGTTCACCGCGGTGTTCTCCGAATTCGGCGGCGAGAGCTTCAAGCCGGACGCGGTGCAGGGCTCGGGCGACGTCAAATACCATCTCGGCACCTCGGCCGACCTCGTCATCGCCGGCAACAAGGTGCATCTCTCGCTGCAGCCCAACCCCTCGCATCTCGAGGCGGTGGATCCGGTCGTCGCCGGCAAGGTCCGCGCCCGGCAGGACATGGCGGGCGACACCCGCGGCCGCCGCTCGGTCATGGGCATCCTGATGCATGGCGACGCCGCCTTCGCCGGCCAGGGCCTCGTCTATGAAACCCTGGCGATGAGCCAGCTGATCGGCTACCGCACCGGCGGCACGGTCCACATCGTGGTGAACAACCAGATCGGCTTCACCACCGTGCCCGCCCACGCCTATTCCGGCCTCTATTGCACCGATGTCGCCAAATCCGTGCAGTCGCCCATTTTCCATGTGAACGGCGACGATCCCGAGGCGGTGGTCTTCGTCGCCCAGCTCGCGACCGAGTTCCGCCAGGAATTCGGCGTCGACGTGGTGATCGACCTGGTCTGCTACCGCCGCCACGGCCATAACGAGACCGACGAGCCGGCCTTCACCCAGCCGCTGATGTATCAGGCGATCCGCGGCCGCAAGACGACCCGCACCCTCTATGCCGAGCGCCTCGCCGCCGAGGGCGCGGTCGGCACCGCCGAGTCCGACCAGATCCACAAGGATTTCGTCGCCACGCTGGAAGAGGCCTACAAGGCCGCCGCCAGCTACAAGCCGAACAAGGCGGACTGGCTGGAAGGCCACTGGGCCGGCCTCAACTCCGCGCGCGACGAGGAGGGCGAGACCGAGGAACCCACCGCCATCCCGCTGGACACGCTGCGCCGGATCGGCAACGCGCTGGCCCGCGTTCCCGACGATTTCGACGTCAACCCCAAGATCGCCCGCCAGCTCGAGGCCAAGGCCGAGATGATCCGCACCGGCGAGGGGATCGACTGGGCGACCGGCGAGGCGCTCGCCTTCGGCTCGCTCCTGCTCGAGGGCCATCGCGTCCGCCTCTCCGGCGAGGACTGCCAGCGCGGCACGTTCAGCCAGCGCCACGCCGTGCTGATCGACCAGACCAGCCAGAACGAATACGTCCCGCTCAACAATATCGGCGAAGAGCAGTCCCGCATCGAGATCTTCAACTCGCTGCTCTCCGAGGCCGGCGTGCTCGGCTTCGAATACGGCTATTCGCTGGCCGACCCGCGCACCCTCGTGCTCTGGGAAGGCCAGTTCGGCGACTTCGCCAACGGCGCGCAGGTCATCATCGACCAGTTCATCGCCGCCGGCGAGAGCAAGTGGCTGCGCATGTCCGGCCTGACCCTGCTGCTGCCGCACGGCTATGAAGGGCAGGGGCCGGAACATTCCTCGGCCCGCCCCGAGCGCTTCCTGCAGCTCTGCGCCGAGAACAACATGGCGGTTTGCAACATCACCACCCCGGCCAACTATTTCCACGCGCTGCGCCGCCAGCTGAAGCGGAACTTCCGCAAGCCGCTGATCATCATGACGCCGAAATCGCTGCTGCGGCACAAGCTCGCGGTCTCGACGCTGGAGGACATGACCAACGGCTCGGCCTTCCGCACCGTGATCCCCGAGACCGATGCGCTGGTCGCCCCCGAGAAGGTCCGCCGCGTCGTGCTCTGCTCGGGCAAGGTCTATTACGACCTGGTCGCCGAGCGGCGCGACCGCGGGATCGACGATGTCGCGATCGTGCGGGTCGAGCAGCTCTACCCCTTCCCGAAGAAGGCGCTGAAGACCGCGATCGAGGCCTATGTGAACGCCGAGGTGATCTGGTGCCAGGAGGAGCCCGAGAACATGGGCTACTGGCATTTCCTTGACCGCCGGATCGAGGCGGCGCTGGAATGCACCGCGACGAAGATGGCCGCCTCGCGCCCGCGCTTCGCCGGCCGCAAGGCCGCGGCGAGCCCGGCGACGGGGCTTGCGAAGGTTCACGCCGCCGAACAGGCGGCCCTGGTCAGGGAAGCGCTCGGCGTCTGAGGCGCGGGCAGGAACAGCAAAAGGCAGGAAGCATGAGCACCGAAATCAAGGTTCCCACCCTCGGCGAGAGCGTGACCACCGCGACCGTCGCGCGCTGGATCAGGAAAGTGGGCGAGACCGTTGCCCAGGACGAGCCGATCGTCGAGCTGGAGACCGACAAGGTCACCGTCGAGGTCAATGCGCCCGAGGCCGGCACGATCGAGGCGATCGCCGCCGATGAGGGGGCCGAGGTCGAGGTCGGCGCCCTGCTGGGCACGATCGGCGCCGGCACCGGTGCCGCCGCCGCGCCGAAAAAGGCCGAGCCCGCGGCGGAGGCCCGCCCGGCCGCCAATCCGCAGCCCGGCGTCAACCCGCCGCCGCCGCCCTCCGGCCCGGTCGCCCGCACCGGCCACGCGCCGATGCCCGCCGCGCAGAAGATGATGACCGAGCAGAAGGTCGATGCCGCGCAGGTCGAGGGCACCGGCAAGGACGGCCGCATCACCAAGGGCGACGTGCTCGCCTTCATCGAGAAGCCGGCCGCCGCCCCGGCGCCGGCAGCACCCAGGGCCCAGCGCGCCGCCGATGCGCGCGAGGAACGGGTGAAGATGACCCGCCTGCGCAAGACCATCGCCGCCCGGCTGAAGGAGGCGCAGAACACCGCCGCCATGCTCACCACCTTCAACGAGGTGGACATGGGCCCGGTGATGGCGCTCCGCGCCGAATACAAGGACGTGTTCGAGAAGAAGCACAAGGGCATTCGCCTCGGCTTCATGAGCTTCTTCGTTCGCGCCTGCATCGCCGCGCTGCGCGAGTTCCCGGCGGTCAACGCCGAGATCGACGGCGACGAGATCGTCTACAAGAACTTCGTCAACATGGGCATCGCCGTCTCCAGCCCCTCGGGCCTGGTGGTGCCGGTGCTGCGCGACGCCGACCAGATGAACTTCCCGCAGATCGAGGGGGCGATCGCCGATTTCGGCAAGCGCGCCCGCGACGGCGCGCTGAAGCTCGACGAGCTTTCGGGCGGCTCCTTCTCCATCACCAATGGCGGCGTGTTCGGCTCGCTGATGTCGACCCCGATCATCAATCCGCCGCAATCGGCCATTCTCGGCATGCACAAGATCCAGGACCGGCCGATGGCGGTCGGCGGCAAGGTCGAGATCCGGCCGATGATGTATCTCGCGCTGTCCTACGACCACCGCATCATCGACGGGCGCGAGGCGGTCTCCTTCCTCGTCCGGGTGAAGGAGAGCATCGAGGATCCGCGCCGCCTGCTGCTGGACATCTGAGGAGCGCATCATGGCCGATCAGTTCGACGTCATCGTCATCGGGGCCGGTCCGGGCGGCTATGTCTGCGCCATCCGCGCCGCCCAGCTCGGCATGAAGGTCGCGTGCGTGGAAAAGCGCGCGACCCTCGGCGGCACCTGCCTTAATGTGGGCTGCATCCCCTCCAAGGCGCTGCTGCAATCCTCCGAGAACTACCACGAGCTCCTGCACGGCTTCGCCCGCCACGGCGTCTCCGCCGAGAACGTGTCCTTCGATCTCGGCAAGATGATGGGCCACAAGGACGAGGTCGTCGGCGCCAACACCAAGGGCGTCGAGTTCCTGTTCAAGAAGAACAAGGTCACCTGGCTCAAGGGCGCCGCGTCGTTCAAATCCGCCAACACGATCGTGGTGGACGGCAAGGAATATGGCGCGAGACACATCGTCATCGCCACCGGAAGCGAGAGCGTGCCGCTCCCCGGCGTCGAGGTCGACGAGACGCAGATCGTCACCTCCACCGGCGCCATCGCGCTGGAGAGCGTGCCGAAGCATCTCGTGGTGATCGGCGGCGGCTATATCGGCCTCGAACTCGGCAGCGTCTGGCGCCGCCTCGGCGCCGAGGTCACCGTGGTCGAGTTCCTCGACCGGCTGGTGCCGACGATGGATGGCGAGGTCGCCACCGCTTTCCAGAAAACCCTCGGCAAGCTCGGCATGAAGTTCAAGCTCGGCACCAAGGTCACCGGTGCGGCGAAGACCGCCAAGGGCGTCACCCTCACGCTCGAACCCGCCAAGGGCGGCGCCGCCGAAACGCTGGAGGCGGATGTCGTGCTCGTCGCGATCGGCCGCCGCGCCCATATCGAAGGGCTCGGGCTCGACGCGGTCGGTGTGGCGACCGACGAGCGCGGCCGGGTGAAGACGAATGGCCACTACGCCACCAGCGTCCCCGGCATCTACGCGATCGGCGACGTCATCGCCGGCCCGATGCTCGCCCACAAGGCCGAGGAAGAGGGCGTCGCCCTCGCCGAGCTGCTGGCCGGTCAGGCGGGCCATGTTAACTACGGCGCCATCCCCGGCGTGGTCTACACCTGGCCGGAAGTCGCCTCCGTCGGCAAGACCGAGGAAGAGCTGAAAGCCGAAGGCGTCGCCTACAAGGTCGGCAAATTCCCGTTCACGGCGAATGGCCGCGCCCGCGCCATGGGCGATACCGACGGGTTCGTGAAACTCCTCTCCGACAAGACGACCGACAAGCTGCTCGGCGCCCACATCATCGGGCCGGATGCCGGCACGATCATCGCCGAGCTGGTGCTGGCGATCGAGTTCGGCGCCTCGGCCGAGGATGTCGCGCGCACCAGCCACGCCCATCCCTCGCTCAACGAGGCGGTGAAGGAAGCGGCGCTGGCGGTCGACGGGCGGGCGCTGCACATCTGACGTTCCGTCGGATGAACTAAATTTCCCGTGTCCCGATCTCCGTGCAGGAGATCGGGACACCTCGTTCTGCGTTCAGGACATCAGGGCAGATCGATGTCCAGCCAGGACAGGTGTCCGCCCTTGCCGGCCCCGGTATCCATCATGATCGCCCGCCCGCCGGCGCGTCCTTCCAGGGTCAGCGGCTGGCCGTTGGTGCTGCGCTGGTCGTGCCCGCAATACACCGTCACGCCCTCGGGAATCCGGTGCACCCAGTCGAGCACGCGCTCGGGCTTGCCCATGCCGGTCACCCGCCCGGTGGTCTGGCCGTAGAGGGCGCGGGCGAGCAGCCGGTCGCGCTTGTCCGCCATCGTCCGCGGCGGGATGAACAGCATCGCCGGATCGAACCCGCCATGCACGAATACCACCCGCCCGGCGACGAGCCAGGCCGGCGCCCGGCCGATCTCCTCGACCGCCCGCGCCGCCGTCGCCGGATCGAGCGAGGCGATCGTCGCGGCCAGCGCCTCGCCGACCTGCACGCTGTCGCCGCGCAGGGCGCGGGCGAGCTTGTAGTCGTGATTGCCGAGCAGGAAGAGGCCGCGCCCCGCATCGAGCCGGCCGAACATCAGCCGCAGCGCGCCCGGCGTGTCCGGCCCGTCATCGACGAGGTCGCCGAGCTGGACGATGAAGCGCTCCGTGGCGCAGGCGGCGGCGAAGGCAGTGGAATCGCCGTGCACGTCGCCCACCACGCGGAGTTTCGCGCCGGGGGGGAGAAGCACCGTCATGCCCGCGCCGCGATCGCCGCGCGGAGATCCTCCTGCGCCGCGCGGTCGATCGGGAAGCGCCGCATGATCGCGGCGGCGGCGATCTTCAGCGCCGAGGGCACGCCGCAATACAGCAGGAGAAGAAGCGTGATCTGCATGGCGCCGTTCCGGCCGTGGGTCGAAAATCCGACAAGCCCCAGCAGCGGAAAGGCAATCCCCGGCGCCAGCGCGTTGCCGGCCTTCTGCGCCATCGTCGCCGCGGCGAAATACAGCCCGGCCCGCCGCTCCCCGCTCGCCAGCTCGTCGACATCGACGACATCCGCCTGGATCGCCGGCGGAATGGTGAAATCCGCCCCCAGCCCGGCGCCGGTGAACAGGCTGATCACGCCGAACCAGATGAGCGGATGCGCCGTGCGCAGGATGGACGGCACGAAGGCGAAGGCCAGGCCCGAGACCGCCATCGCGATCGTCCAGGCACGGTGCTTCCCCGCCCGCACCGAGAGCGCCAGCCATAGCGGCACCGAGGCGACCCCGGCCGCGAAATAGACCAGCAGGATCGGCCCCGAGGCATCGGGCGCGTGCAGCACCTTGTCGAACACGATCAGGATCAGCGCCGCCGGCAGGCCGTTCGCCAGCCCGTTCACCGCCCAGGCGAGGATCAGCCGCCGGAACGGCGCATTGCCGCCGATCAGCCGCAGCGCGTCACCAAGCCCCGCCGGCGGCGCGGCGCCGCGCGCCGGCTTCGGGTCCGGCACGGCGATCAGCGCGAGCGCCACGGCCGGCCCCGCCAGCCCGATCGTCAGCAGCGCGAGCAGATGCGCCTGCCCGACATGCGAGGTGATGCCGAGCAGCACCGGCGCCAGCGCCGAGATCAGGATGCCGAGGATGGTGCCGCCCTCGCGCAGGCTGGTGATCCGCTGCCGCTCGGCATAATCCTCCGAAAGCTCCGCCCCCCACGCCCAGTAGGGCAGGGAGAGCGCCGTCCACCCCCAGGTCACCAGCGCGTAGAACACGAACAGCCAGAACGCCCCCGCGCCGGCGGGCGGGAAGAACAGCCCGATCGCCCCCACCGCCGCCACCGGCATCGCCAGCGCCATGAACGGCCTGCGCCGCCCGAAGCGCGAGCGGCTGAGGTCGGAGAGCCGCCCCACCATCGGGTCGATCACCACGTCGAAGATCCGCACCGCGGTCAGCACGATGCCGACGGTCGCGAGATCCAGCCGCATCGCGCCGGCCCAGAAATCCGGCAGGATCACCAGCAGCGGCAGGCCCAGCATGGCCAGCGGCAGGGCGGGGGCGGCATAGATCAGCCGCTTCCGCCGCGTCATCCGCGCGGCCAATCAGCCCCGCGCGATCAGGAACTGGCCGACATCGGTCCACCCGGCGCGGAACCCGGCCTCGCAATAGGCGAGATAGAATTCCCAGAGCCGCTTGAACCGCCCGTCATATTGCGGCGACATCCGCGCGATCCGCGGCCAGGCGGACTGGAACGCGTCCTGCCAGCGGGCCAGCGTCTCGGCATAGTCCTGGCCGAAATGGAACGCGTCGCGGAGCGCGAAGCCGGCGCGGGCGATCTCGGCGCGCAGCCGCGTGGGCGAGGGCAGCATGCCGCCGGGAAAGACATAGCGCTGGATGAAATCGGCCTTGCGGCGGTATTCCTCGAAATACCGGTCGGCGATGGTGATCACCTGCAGCGCGGCGAGCCCGCCCGGCGCCAGCCGGTCGCGCAGGGCGGCGAAATAGGCGGGCCAGAACGGTTCGCCCACCGCCTCGAACATCTCGATCGAGGCGATGCGGTCGAAGGTTTCGGGCACGTCGCGGTAATCCTGCAGCCGGAACTCCACCTGCCCGCCCAGCCCCGCCGCCGCGATCCGCGCCCGCGCATAGGCGAGCTGCTCGCGCGAGAGGGTGATGGCGGTGACATGGGCGCCGTAGTCCCGCGCCGCGATCTCGGCGAAGCCGCCCCAGCCGCAGCCGACCTCCAGCACCCGCATCCCCGGTTCGAGGCCGAGGGCGCGGCAGAGCCGGTGATATTTCGCGTCCTGCGCGGGTTGCAGCCCGGCCTGGCCCGGCGCGAACAGGGCGGCGGAATAGGTCATGCTGGGGTCGAGCCAGGCGGCGTAGAAAT
Source organism: Acidiphilium sp. JA12-A1 (assembly GCF_000724705.2). NCBI lineage: Bacteria > Pseudomonadati > Pseudomonadota > Alphaproteobacteria > Acetobacterales > Acidocellaceae > Acidiphilium > Acidiphilium sp. JA12-A1. The sequence continues at coordinate 15,247 of NZ_JFHO01000097.1, read as the reverse complement.
CGTTGCCGAGATCGTAATGCTCGGAAATGTTGCGCCGCGCGCCGCGCCGCGTGTTGGGCCGCAGCCGGTGGGCGAGGAAGCTCGCCGCCCGCGCCCAGAGCTTGCCGCGCAGCATGTCCTCCCAGCTTTCCTCGTTCAGCGTGCCGAGGCGCAGCACGTCGATCAGGCGGGGGCTGTCCCACCAGCCATCGAGATAGGCCTCGGCGAGGCCGAGGCTGCCGCCGAAGGCGAGCCTCGCGATCATCCGCGCGTCGCGCACGATCATCGTCGCGGCCGGGCCGTGCGCGGCGCCGGCGAAATGGTGCACGGAGCCGTCCGGCAGCACCACTTCCAGCGTGCCCACGCGGATCATCCGCGCGATGCCGAGGCCGAGGCGCAGCCTGCGGTCGCGCGGCAGCGGCGGGGCGGAGAGGGCGGTGGCGTCGGTCATGCGGGGTCTCCTCGGACGATCGGCGGGTGGCCGTCTTTCGGCTCGCGGTGGAAGGTCGCGCCGCGCAGCAGGGTGAGCAGCGCCTGCCAGTGGATCGCGGCGATGATCTTGAGCGGCAGCAGCGGCATGCGCAGCACCTCGCGCAGCAGCGCGGCGTCGGTGGCGGGGCGGCGGATGAGCGCCATCGAGGCGGTCAGCCGCGGCGCCGGAGCGCCGTGGACGATGCGGATCGCGAAGCGGCGCCCGGGCGGGGTGAGGGTGAACTCGTAGCCGCCCTGCATGTCGAACAGCGGCGAGACGTGCATGCGCTTGGCCGCGCGCTGGCGGATCGGCGATCCCGCCGGTGCCGGGATCAGGTAGCCGATCTGGTCGCCGAACGTGTTCTTCACCTGGTGCAGCACGGCGCCGAGCCGGCCCTCCCGGTCGTAGCAGACATAGAAGCTGATCGGGTTGAACGCATACCCGAGGATACGGGGGATGGTGATCAAACGGATGCGGGCGGCGAAGGCGGAAAGTCCGGCATCGTCCAGCGCCGCTTCCACCCAGGGGCGCAGTGCCGAGCCGTCGCGCGGGCCGTGGTCGCGGTCGTGCAGGGCGATCAGGCCGAAGCGGTTGTGGCAGAAGACGCGGCTTGCGGCGGCGAAATCGTCGATCGCGTCGAGATCGATGTCGAGCATCCAGAGCCGGTAGGCGAAGGCGCGGCGCGGCTTCACGTGGCGGACATGGCGCAGCACGCCGGCATAGATCCCGGGTGGGTTCACGGCGCCCCGTCCGCGCCCTGCCAGGATACGGGCAGGCCCATCGCCCGCGCCACCCGCGCGGCCGAGGCGATGCCGTCCTCGTGGAAGCCCCAGCCGGTCCAGGCGCCGGCGAACCAGAGCCCGTCCCGCCCCTGGATCTCGCCGAGCCGTTCCTGCGCCGCCATCGCCGCCGCGTCGAATTGCGGATGGGCATAGTCGCGCACGCGCAGCACCGTCGCTGGATCGGGCTCGACCAGCGGGTTGAGGCTGACCAGCAGCGGCCGCTCCGAGCGCAGCCCCTGCAGCCGGTTCATCCAGTAGGTGACGCTGACGGCGCGGCCGTGATCGGCGGCGTCGCGGGCGAGATAGTTCCACGACGACCACACCGCCCGCCGCCGCGGCATCAGCGCCGTGTCGGTATGCAGCACGGCCCGGTTGGGCTGGAAGCGCACCGCGCCGAGGATCTCGCGCGTGGCCGGCGCGGGGTCGGCGAGCATCGCCAGCGCCTGGTCGGCATGGCAGGCGAACACCACCTCGTCGAACGTTTCTTCTCCCGCATCGGTGACGACGATGACACCCCCTTCCGCGCGCCGCACCTGCCGCACCGGCGCCGAAAGCCGCACCCGCCGGCCGAGCGTCGCCGCCACCCGCTCGACATAGCGGCGCGAGCCGCCGGTCACCGTGCGCCATTGCGGCCGGTCGTTCAGCGTCAGCAGGCCGTGATTGTGGAAGAACCGGGCGAAATGCCGCGCCGGGAAGGCCCGCATCCCCTCGACCGAGGCGGACCAGATCGCCGCCCCCATCGGCAGGATGTGATCCTCGACGAAATCCCGGCCGTAGCCGTTGCGATCGAGCCAGGCGCCGAGCGATTCGTCGCCGGTCGCGTGCAGCAGCGACGGCGCCTCGCGGTTGAAGCGCATCACATCGCGCAGCATGCGCAGGAAGCGCGGGCGGACCAGGTTGCGCCTCTGCGCGAAGAGCTGCGCCAGCGAGCCGCCGCCATATTCAAGCTCGCCCCCGCCGATCGACACGCCGAAGGACATGTCGGTGTCGTGGGTGGCGACGCCGAGTTCGCGGAAGAAGGCTTCGAGGTTCGGATAGTTGCGGTCGTTCAGCACGATGAACCCGGTATCGACCGCGATCTCCTGCGTGCCGAGCCGCACATGCTGGGTGTCGGCATGGCCGCCGAGCTGGCGCTCGGCCTCGAACAGCACGACATCCCGCCGCGCCCGCGCGAGCCAGGCCATCGCCATGCCGGCGATGCCGCCGCCGATCACGGCCAGCCGCGCGCCGCTCACGACGCCTTCCCGCTGATCGCGGCGAAGGCGGCGAGTGCGCGCTCACGCCCCTCGGCGAGGTCGACGACGGGCCGCGGATAGCTCGCCCCGAGCCGCACGCCGGCGCCGCGCAGCACGATCTCCGGCGCCTCCCACGGCGCGTGGAGGTATTTGTCCGGCAGGTTGGCGATCTCCGGCACGAAACGGCGGACATAGGCGCCGTCCGGGTCGAATTTCCGCCCCTGCAACACCGGGTTGAAGATGCGGAAATAGGGCGCCGCATCCGCCCCGCTGCCCGCCACCCATTGCCACGAGGCCGCGTTCGAGGCCGCGTCGGCATCGACGAGACAGTCATGAAACCAGCGCTCCCCCGCCTGCCAGGGCAGCAGCAGGTGCTTGACCAGGAAGGAGGCGACGATCATCCGCACCCGGTTGTGCATCCAGCCGGTCTGCCAGAGCTGGCGCATCCCGGCATCGACGATGGGCACCCCGGTCCGCCCGCGCTGCCAGGCGGCGAGGTCCGCCGCACTTTCCCGCCAGGGCATGGCGGCGAATTGCGCCTTCATCGGCCGGGTCGCGAGGTCCGGCGTGTGCCAGAGCAGATAGGCGGCGAATTCGCGCCAGATCAGCTCCTTGAGAAAGGTCTGCCGCGCCGCGTCGCGCCCCGGTGCTGCCACCGCCGCGCGCCAGACCGCGTCGATCGCGATCTCGCCCCAATGCAGGTGCGGCGACAGGCCGGAGGTGCCGGCGATCCCCGGCAGGTCGCGCTGGCGGTCGTACTCGCCGAAGCCATCGGCGAGGAAGGCGTCGAGCCGCGCCCGCGCCCCGGCCTCGCCGGGCGTCCAGCTCGCCCGCAGCCCGCCGGCCCAGTCGGGCTTCACCGGCAGAAGTCCCCAGTCGCCGAGGCGGTCGCCGCCCGGATCGCCGGCGGCGGCGAGGCGGGCCGGCGCGGGAATCGGCGGGCGCGGCGCGAAGGCATCGAAACAGGCGCGGGAGAACGGCGTATAGACGCCATACACCCCGCCGGTCCTGGTGGTGATCCGCTCCGGGCCGAACATCAGCGCCGAGCGGTGGCGGTGAAACCCGATCCCCGCTTCCTGCAACGCCGCCGCCACGCGCCGGTCGGCCTCGCGCAGCCAGGGCTCGTGCGCCCGCCCGGCATGGACGGCGACCGCGCCAATCTCGCGCGCCAGCGCCGGGACGATCGCCGCCGCATCGCCCCGCCGCAGCACCAGCCGCCCGCCGCGCGCGGTAAAATCGGCCTCAAGCGCGGCGAGCGAATGGTGCAGCCACCAGCGCGACGCCCCGCCCGTCTCCGCCGCCGGATCGAGCACGAAGACCGGCAGCACGTTTCCCTCCTCGATCGCGGCGGCGAGGGCGGGGTTGTCGGCCAGGCGCAGGTCGTTGCGCAGCCAGAGCAGCGTCGTCGCCATCACGCGGCCTTTCCGGCATGGGCGAGGGGAAAGGCATAGACCCGCTCGCGCCCGAGCAGGAACACCTGCCCGCCGCGCGGGAACAGCGCGCGGATCGGCGGCGAAGTCACCTCCAGCCCGCCGGCATAGGCGCCGAAGGCCGGCAGCAGCACGCGATGGGCATCGGCCACGAAACACGGCCGCGCCACCGAAGCGGCCCGCGTCGCGATCCGGGCCTTCGGATGGAAATGGCCGGAGAACTCGACCTGCCCGGCGGCGACCGGCCCCGCCACATGGCGGAACACCGCCCCCGACTCCGCGTGTTCCGCAAGCCCCGTGCCCGCGTCGTGATTGCCCTCGATCCAGAGGAAGCGATGCGCCGCCTCCATCCGCGCGAGAAGCGAAGCCTCCTCCGCCGGCAGGCGGGCGCGGCCGGCCTCGTCGTGGAAACTGTCGCCGAGCGCGATCACCCGCTCCGGCGCGTAGCGGCGCAGCAGCAGCGCGAGCCGATCGAGCGTCGCCCGGCTGTCATAGGGCGGCAGCAGCCCGCCGCGCGCGGCGATCGACGAGGCCTTTTCGAGATGCAGGTCGGCGACGATCAGGGCGCGCCGGTCCGGCCAGAACACGGCGCCGGCGGGATCGAGCAGGAAGCGCCCGGCGGCGCGGTGGATCGGTGCGGCAGTCATGATGCCGGTCATTTCACAGGCGCGTGCGTTAGGCCAGAGTGTCCGTCCCCATCGCCTCGGCGACGAGGGCTTCCGCCTCGCCGAGCAGCGCCTCCTCGGCCTCGGCGCCGCCGACGCGCTCGCGGCCGATCTCGAGCAGGACGGGCACGGCGAGCGGCGAGACCCGGGGCAGGGCGCGGTGATGCACCCGCCCGCGCGCGCGGGCCAGCATGCCGGCGATGCGGGCGAGATCGACCAGCCCGTGCGCGGCATCGGCCCAGGTGGCGCGGAGGAGAATATGGCTCGGGTCATGCTTGCGGAGGACATCGTAGATCAGATCGGTATTGATGGTGATCTGTCTACGGTTCTTCTCGCCGCCCGGATGCATCCGTTCGATCAGCCCGGCGATGACCGCGACATTGCGGAAACTGCGCCGCAGCATCGAGCTTTCCGCCATCCACGCCTCGAGATCCTCGCCGAGCAGGTCCTCCTCGAACAGGCGGGCGATCCCGGTCGGCTCGCGCGCGCACCAGATGCCGAGCACATAATCGGTCGCGACATAGCCGAGCGGCTGGAAGCCGAACCGCTCCAGCCGGCGGGTCAGCAGCATGCCCAGCGCCTGGTGCGCCTGCCGCCCCTCGAAGCAATAGGTCACGAGATACCACCGCCCGCCGCGCGGAAACGTCTCCACCAGCAGGTCGTCCGGCGCCGGCAGCGCCGAGCGCGCCGCCTGCAGGCCGAGCCATTCGCGCACCGGCGCGGGAAAGCGGTCCCAGGTGGCGGGCGTGTGCAGCATTCGCCGCACCCGGTCGGCGAGGTTGGTCGAAAGCGGCATTCGCCCGCCGGCATAGGCCGGGATCTTCGGCTCGCCCGTGCCGCCCTCGGCGCAGAGCACGCTGGTCTCCCGAATGCCGAGAAAGCGCAGCAACCGCCCGGCGAAGCGGAACGTGTCGCCCGGCGAGAGCATCGCCGCGAAATATTCCTCGACCTCGCCGAGCACGATCCCGCCGCGCCCGCCGCCGAGCCGCACCTTCAGCACCGGCGCCTCGACGATGGTGCCGATATTCATCCGCAGCCGCCGCGCCACCGCCTCGTTGCGGACATGCACCACCCCCTCGGCGTCGCGGAACAGCCGCCGATATCGCTCATAGACCGCGAGCGCGTAGCCGCCATCCTCGACGAAGCGCAGCACGTCGTCGAAATCCTTGCGCGCCAGCGCGGCATAGGGGGAAGCGGCGGTGATCTCGGCGAACAGGTCGTCGGGGTGGAAGGAGGCGGCGCAGGCGCAGCCCAGCACGTGCTGCGCCAGCACATCGAGCCCGCCCGGCCGTGGCGGATCGCCGTCGAGATCCTGCGCCGCCACCCCCTCGATCGCCGCGGCGCATTCCAGCACCTCGAAGCGGTTGGCGGGCACGAGCAGCGCGCGCGAGGCCTCGTCGAGCCGGTGATTGGCCCGCCCGAGCCGTTGCAGCAGGCGCGACACCCCCTTCGGCGCGCCGATCTGGATCACCTGGTCCACGCCCGCCCAGTCGATGCCGAGATCGAGCGACGAGGTCGCGACCACGGCGCGCAGTTTTCCGCCCGCCATCGCCGCCTCGACGCGGCGGCGCTGCTCCACCGCGAGGCTGCCGTGATGCAGCGCGATCGGCAGGGTCTCGTCGTTGTGCTTCCACAGCGCCTCGAACATCAGCTCGGCCTGGGCGCGGGTGTTGACGAACACGATCGTCATCCGTGCCGCGCGGATGCGCGCCAGCACCGCCTCCGCCGCCATCAGCCCCATATGGCCGGACCACGGCATCCGCGCCGGCCCGATCAGCATCCCGATCTCCGGCGCCGCCCCGGCCTCGCCCGTAATCATCTCGGTCGCCCCGCCCCGGCCATCCGGCGAGATCCAGGCGCGGATCGCCTCGGGATGCGCGATCGTCGCCGACAGCCCGATCCGCACCGCCCCCGGCGCGAGTTGTGCGAGCCGGGCGAGGCAGAGCGCGAGCTGGTCGCCCCGCTTGGTCCCGGCCAGCGCGTGCACCTCGTCGATCACGATGCTCGCCAGCCCCGTGAAGCGCGACGCCGCCTCGGGATCGTAGAGCAGCAAGGCGAGGCTCTCCGGCGTGGTCAGCAAAATGTGCGGCGGCCGGGCGCGCTGCCGCGCCCGCCGGTTCGCCGGCGTGTCCCCCGTGCGGGTCTCGACGCGGATGGGCAGGCCCATCTCCGCCACCGGCGCTTCGAGATTGCGGGCGATATCGGTCGCCAGCGCCTTCAGCGGGCTGACATAGATCGTGTGCAGCCCCTCCGGCGGATCGTCCGCCAGCGCGATCAGGCTGGGCAGGAACCCTGCCAGCGTCTTGCCCCCGCCGGTGGGGGCGATCAGCAGCGCGTTTTTTCCCCGCCGCGCCGCGTCCAGCACGGCGAGCTGGTGCGGCCGCGGCGTCCAGCCGCGCGCGGCGAACCAGTCGGCGAAACGGTGGGGCAGGGCGGTCACGCGCCAGACATGGCAGACTTGGCGAAACCTGCAATCCGCCCCCATCTTCCCGCCATGCCTCCGCATCCCGAAACCTGGCTGCACCCTCGCCCCGAAGGGCTCCATTGCGTGCCGGGCGACTTCTTCATCGACCCCACCCGCGCCGTCGATCGCGCGGTGATCACCCATGGCCATGCCGACCATGCCCGGCCGGGCCATCGCCATGTGCTGGCCAGCGCCGAGACGCTTGCGATCATGCGGGTGCGGATGGGCGAGGCGCGGGCCGGCGCGGCGCAGCAGGCGGCCGCACCGGGCGAGATCGTCCGCATCAACGGCGTCGGCGTCTCCCTCGTCCCCGCCGGCCATGTCCTCGGCTCCTGCCAGGTGGTGCTGGACTATGAAGGCAGCCGCGCCGTGGTCTCGGGCGACTACAAGCGCCGGCGCGATCCCACCTGCGCGCCCTTCGTCCCGGTGAATTGCGACGTGTTCGTGACGGAGGCGACGTTCGGCCTGCCGGTCTTCCGCCATCCGGACGCCGCGGCGGAAATCGCGAAACTGCTCCACTCCATGACGATCTTCCCCACCCGCGCGCATCTCGTCGGCGCCTACGGTCTCGGCAAGGCGCAGCGGCTGATCGCCCTGCTGCGCGAAGCCGGATACGACGCTCCGATCTACCTCCACGGCGCCCTGCAAAAACTCTGCGACCTCTACGAAACCCTCGGCGTGCCCCTGGGCGATCTCCGCCCCGCCACGGTCGCCGACAAGGACGCGCTGAAAGGCGCCATCGTCCTCGCCCCGCCCTCCGCGGTGGCGGATCGCTGGGCGCGGCGGCTGGATGATCCGGTGGTCGCCGTCGCCTCGGGCTGGATGCGGGTGCGCCAGCGCGCCAAGGCCTCCGGCGTCGAGCTGCCGCTCGTCATCTCCGACCATGCCGACTGGGACGAACTGCTCGCCACGGTGGAGGATGTCGCCGCCCCGGAAATCTGGGTCACCCACGGCGCCGAGGCGGCCCTGCTGCGCCAGCTCTCGCTCATGGGACGGCGCGGCCGCGCGCTCAGCCTGATCGGCTATGGCGACGAGGCGGAGCAGGAATGAAACCCTTCGCCGACCTGCTGGAACGCCTGCTCTACACCACCGGGCGCAACGCCAAGATCGCGCTCCTGGCCGATTACTTCGCCCACCGCCCCGATCCCGAGCGCGGCTACGCGCTCGCCGCCATCGCCGGCGCGCTCGACTTTCCCGGCGCGAAACCCGCCGTGCTGCGCGAACTGGCCGCCGCCCGCACCGATCCCGAGCTGTTCGCGCTCTCCTACGATTTCGTCGGCGACCTCGCCGAGACCATCGCCCTGCTCTGGCCGCCGGCCGCGCGCGCGGCCCCGCCCGGCCTGCCCGATCTCGTCGCCGCCCTGCGCGCGGCGCCGCGCGCCGAAATCCCGGCGCTGATCGAAGGCTGGCTCGATGCGAGCGACGTCTCGACGCGGATCGCCCTGATCAAGCTGATCACCGGCGGCCTGCGCGTCGGCGCCTCGCTGCGGTTGGCGAAACTCGCCCTGGCCCGGCAATTCGCCGTCGAGGCCGACGAGATCGAGGAGGTCTGGCACGGGCTGGAGCCGCCCTACACCGCGCTGTTCGACTGGCTGGAAGGCCGCGCCCCGCGCCCCGCGCCCGGTGCGGCCCCCGTCTTCCGCCCGCCGATGCTGGCCCACCCGATCGAGGCGGCCGACCTCGCGACACTCGACTGGTCCGCCCATCGCGCCGAATGGAAATGGGACGGCATCCGCGTCCAGCTCGTGTCCACCCCCGGCGGCAGCCGGCTCTATTCGCGCGGCGCGGAAGACATCTCGGCCGCCTTCCCCGAAATCGTCGCGGCGATGGATTTCCACGCCGTGCTCGATGGCGAGCTGCTGGTCATCCGCGACGGCGCGGTCGCCCCCTTCGCCGACCTCCAGCAGCGCCTCAACCGCAAGAGCGTTCCGGCAAAACTCCGCGCCGCCAACCCGGTCGGCGTGCGGCTGTATGACATGCTGTTCGAGGGCGAAACCGACCTCCGGGGCCTGCCCTTCGATGCCCGCCGCGCCCGGCTCGAAGCCTGGTTCGCCCGCACCGCCCCGGCGCGGATGGACCTTTCGGAGCTGATCCCTTTCGCCGCGGCCGACGATCTCGCCGCCCTGCGCGCCGGCGCCCGCGACGCCGCGATCGAGGGGCTGATGCTCAAGCGCGCCGACAGCCCCTATCTCGCCGGCCGCCCCAAGGGCCATTGGTGGAAATGGAAGCGCGACCCGCTCAGCCTCGACTGCGTGCTGATGTATGCCCAGCGCGGCCACGGCAAGCGCTCCTCCTATTATTCCGACTACACGTTCGGCGTCTGGACGGCGGAGGGCGCGCTGGTGCCGGTCGGCAAGGCCTATTCCGGCTATACCGATGCCGAGCTGCAACGGCTCGACCGCTGGATCCGCGCCCACACGGTCGCGAGCTACGGCCCGGTGCGCGAGGTGGAGAAGGCGATCGTGCTGGAAGTGGGGTTCGACGCGGCGCAGCGCTCCACCCGCCACAAATCCGGCATCGCGCTGCGCTTCCCGCGCATCCTGCGCATCCGCGAGGACAAGCCGGCCGCCGAGGCGGACACGCTGGAGACCGCGCGTTTGCTCCTGCCCGGCTAGTCCGGGCCGCTTGAGAGCGGCAGCTTCACTGATCCGTGCCGCCTGCGAGCGGCCCGAGCGCCGCCTGGATGCCGAATTCGCCGGGCAGCGCCCCATGCGGGAACAGCACGTTGACATGGCCGAGCTTGCGCCCCGGCCGCGCGGCGGTCTTGCCGTAGTGATGCGGGATCAGCCCCGCCGTCGCCACGATCCGCGGCCAGAGGGCGATGTCCTCCGGCCCGACCAGGTTCTTCATCACCGCGTCGGAATGGCGGATCGCCGGCGGCAGCGGCAGGCCGGCGACGGCGCGGATATGCAGCTCGAACTGGCTGGCCGGGCAGGCATCGATCGTCCAGTGCCCGGAGTTATGCGGCCGCGGCGCGATCTCGTTGGCCAGCACCCTGCCGTCGCGGTCGATGAAGAACTCCACCGCCAGCAGCCCGACCAGGCCGATCCGCTCGGCCACGAGGCGCGCCATCTCCCGCGCCGTCTCCCGCACCGCCGGGTCGAACGGGGCCGGGGCCAGGGTGAGGTCGAGGATATGGTCGCGATGCCGGTTCTCGACCATGTCGAAGGCGCTGACCGTCCCATCCGCCCCGCGCGCGACGACGACCGACCCCTCCGCCGCGAAATCGACGAAGCCTTCCAGGATCAGCGGCTTCGGATGCAGCAGGCCGAAAGCCATCTCCGCCTCGGCCTCGGTGCGGATCAGCGCCTGGCCCTTGCCGTCATAGCCGAGCCGCGTGGTCTTGAGCACGGCGGGCAGGCCGATCGCGGCGATGGCGGCGGTCAGCTCCGCCATGCTGCTCACCGGCGCCCAGGGCGCGGTGCCGATGCCGGCCTCGTTGAGGAAGCTCTTCTCCGCGATCCGGTCCTGGCTGATCCGCAGGATTTCCGGCCCCGGCCGGACCGGGCGGCGGTCGGCCAGCAGGTCGAGCCCCTCGGCGGAGACGTTCTCGAACTCGAAGGTGATGACGTCCACCGCATCGGCGAAGCGCAGCAGGGCGGCGTTGTCGTCGTAATCGGCGCGGGTCGTCGCGGCCGCGACCTGCGAGGCCGGGGCGTCGGGTTCCGGAGAAAAGATATGGCAGCGATAGCCGAGCCGGGCTGCCGCCATGGCGGACATGCGGCCGAGCTGGCCGCCGCCGACGATGCCGATCGTGGCGTTGGGGGGAAGCGGAAAACCGGTCATTCTGTGGGCAGGTCCTCGGGCAGGTCGGGCACGTTGTCGGTCTGGGCGCGGCGCCAGGCGTCGAGCCTGGCCTCGATGGCCTTGTCCGTCACCGCCAGCATGGCGGCGGCGAAGAGGGCGGCGTTGATCGCCCCGGCCTTGCCGATCGCGAAGGTGGCGACCGGCACGCCGCCGGGCATCTGCACGATGGAATGCAGGCTGTCCACCCCTTTCAGCGCGGCGCTCTCCACCGGCACGCCGAGCACCGGCACCGGGGTGAGGGCGGCGACCATGCCGGGCAGGTGCGCGGCGCCGCCGGCCCCGGCGATGATCGCGGCGAGACCCCGGCCGCGTGCGGCATGGGCATACTCGACCATGCGCAGCGGCGTGCGGTGGGCGGAGACGACGCGCGCCTCGAAGGGGATGCCGAGTGCTTCCAGCGTCTCGGCGGCGTGGCGCATGGTCGGCCAGTCCGACCGGCTGCCCATGATGATCCCGATGCGCGGCGTCACGCGATGCTGTCCGGGATCAGGCGGCTTTCGAGGCGGAGGATCTGGTCGCGCAGCAGCAGCTTGCGCTTCTTGAGCCGCTGGATCTGCAGCTGGTCGATCGTCGGCTGGTCGCCCAGCCGGGCGATCACGGAATCGAGGTCCCGGTGCTCGCTGCGCAGGCCATGCAGCTGGCGGAGCAGATTATCCTTGTCGGTCAGCATGGTCGGCTTCTAGCACAGGCGCGGGAGGCTGGCCTATCCCGGATTTGCCGCAACCGCCCCGCGCCGGGGCGAATTTCGGCGGGATGACTTTTGTAAAAGTCTGATGACAACCGCCGCGTGCAGGACTAGTTTCGCTTCAGGCGCCCGCTCCGGGCACCGGAAGGCGGGCGCCGCAACGATCCACACTCGGAAAGGAGTCGAGGATGAGCCTGCAAGCGAGACTTGAATCCCTCAAGCAGCGTCACGCCGGCCTGGAAATGCGGATCACGGAGGAGGACCGGCGGCCGCGACCGGATGAGGACAATCTCGCCCGACTCAAACTGGAGAAACTTCGTCTCAAGGAAGAGATGGAGCGAATTCAGGCGCGCTGAGGCGCGCGGAAGTCCGGAAACCGGCGGCAGGACGCCGCCGCGCCGATGAAGATCATCTGAACATCATCGCCCGGGCCGGGATCTCCGGTCCGGGTTCGTCGTCCCGGGATCAGGCCGCCTCGTCGCCGCTCTCGGGCACGGGCGGGGGCGGCACCGGCTCGCCGTCGCGCTCGGCGCGGGCATTGGCGGCGGAGACCACGTCGTTCAGGTCGGACTGCTTGCAGAGGCCGAGGATCACCGGGTCGCGCGGCTTGATGTTGGCGCTGTTCCAGTGCGAGCGGTCGCGCACCTTCTGGATCGTGTCCTTGGTGGTGCCGAGCAGCTTGACGATCTGCGCGTCCTGCACCTGCGGGTAGTTGCGCAGCATGAAGGCGATGGCGTCCGGCCGGTCGATCCGCTTGGCGACGGGGGTGTAGCGCGCGCCCTTGGTGCGGCGGCCGCCGGGGATGGCGGCGTCGAGCATCTTGAGGCGGGCCTTGGGGTCGGCCTCGCAGCGGCGGATTTCCTCGGCGGTGGTCTGCTTGTTGGCGATCGGGTCGTAGCCGACGATGCCCTGCGCCACCTCGCCATCGGCGATCGCCTGCACCTCGAGCGGATGCATGCCGCAGAAATCGGCGATCTGCTCGAAGCTCAAGGCGGTCTTTTCGATCAGCCACACGGCGGTGGCCTTCGGCATCAGGGGCAGCGTCATCATCATACCTCAGAGAGAGAGCGGCGGTCGGCCGGACGGGCGCGGCGGACACGCCGTCTTAATATTGCCGTGCATATGGTGCAGAGATATTGCCCGGGTCAAGCCACGGGCGGAGAAATGCCGCATTGCGCCCCGGTGCCGGCCGGAAACGGGACTTGCGTTTGCGGGCGCGAGAGTAAAGATGACAGACATGATCGATCCGTTCGGCCGCGCCATCACCTATCTCCGCATCTCGGTCACCGACCGGTGCGATTTCCGCTGCGTCTACTGCATGGCGGAGGACATGACCTTCCTGCCGAAGGCGGACCTGCTCTCGCTCGAGGAGCTGGAGCGGCTGGCGGGCGCCTTCGTCGATCTCGGCGTGCGCAAGCTGCGGCTGACCGGCGGCGAGCCGCTGGTCCGGCGCGGGGTGATGGCGCTGATCAACCGGCTGGGCCAGCGGATCGGCCAGGGGCTCGACGAGCTGACCCTGACCACCAATGGCAGCCAGCTCGGCCGCTTCGCCGACGAGCTGGTCGCGGCCGGGGTGAAGCGGGTGAACGTCTCGATCGACACGCTGGACGAGGAGAAATTCCGCACGATCACCCGCTGGGGCCGGCTGCCGCAGGTGATCGACGGCGTGATGGCGGCGAAGGCGGCGGGGCTGCGGGTGAAGGTCAACGCCGTGGCGCTGAAGGGCGTGAACGAGGACGAGTTCGACGCCATGCTGGACTGGTGCGGCCGGCACGGCTTCGATTTCTGCCTGATCGAGACGATGCCGCTCGGCGAGGTGGACCAGGACCGGACCGATCAGTACCTGCCGCTCTCCACCGTGCGCCAGCGCCTCGCCGCGCGCTGGACGCTGACGCCGACCGATTACGTGACCGGCGGGCCGGCGCGGTATTTCGACGTCGCCGAGACCGGCACGAGGCTCGGCTTCATCACCCCGCTCACGCATAATTTCTGCGAGGGCTGCAACCGGGTGCGGCTGACCTGCACCGGCACGCTCTACATGTGCCTCGGCCAGGACGACGCGGCGGACCTGCGCGCCGTGCTGCGCGGCTCGGACGATGACGCGGTGCTGCGCCAGGCGATCCTCGATGCGATCGCGCGCAAGCCGAAAGGGCATGATTTCGTGATCGACCGCGCCGGGCGGGCGCCGGCGGTGGCCCGGCACATGAGCGTGACCGGCGGATAGGCCGGGGGCCTTCGCCGGGCGCGGTGGGACGGTTTCATCCTGTTCTTGAGTCACGAGAAATAAATTTGACAATCGATATGATCGTGGATAGAGATCTTCGGAAATAGAACTCGGTCAAAATAATAAAAATTCCTTAAGAACTGCATGTTTTCAGTCTGGTCATAAGAATTGGTGGCCTTCGTTCGGCCTGTATTTGGGCAGGTCTAAGCTGAATCGCCTGGGCATCGGGGAATGGGGCTCACATCTTTCTATCTGTTCTTCGATGGCATGATACTGGTGGGCGGCACCCTGCTGCTGGCCACGGGAATGCTGTCCGGCTGCGCCACGCTGAAATGGTGGAGCCTGAGCTATTTCACCGTGGCGGCCGGGATCGCGACGGTGGCTTTCGGGCACGCGGCCTGGCCCTGGCTCGGCTACGGGTTGGGGCCGGGGCTGAATCTCGCCGGGTTCGGCGTCATGTGGGCAGGGGCGCGGCGGCTGAGGGGGCGGCGCGCGGCGCCCTGGCAGGTGCTGCTGCCCGGCGTCGTCTGGTTGGCGGTCAGCGCGGTGCTGCCCTTCGACGACGCGCCGTGGCTGCGGATGGTGACGCAGACGCTGTTCATCGAGGCGATTTTCGGACTGATCCTGGCCGAGATCCTGCGGGCGCCGGTCCGCGCGCTGGCGCGGCTTCCGCTGGCGGGGGCGACGTTCGGGCATGCGGTCTTCGTTCTCGTGCGCGCGGTCGCCCTGCTGTTCTACGGCAGCCCGGCGGTGTACCGCTTCTGGCTCTACGGCACGGCGATCGAGGGCATGCTGTTCATGTTCTGCGACGCGCTGCTGATCAGCCATCTGGTCCGCTCGTGGCGCGAACACGACCTGCACGACGTCGCGCGCACCGATTTCCTGACCGGCGTGCTGAACCGCCGCGGCTTTACCGCACGCGCGGAGCGCTGCCTGCGGGAGGCGCCTTGCATGCTGCTGGTGCTGGATATCGACGGGTTCAAGGGAATCAACGACACGCTCGGCCATGGCGAGGGCGACCGGCTGCTGCGCGAGCTTGGCCGGATCTGCGTGGAGAGCGTGCGGGAAGGCGACGTGGTCGGGCGGCTGGGGGGCGACGAATTCGCGATCCTGATCGTCGGCGGCTCGGCGGAGGTCGCGGCGGCGATCGCGCAGCGGATCCGCCTTGCCTTCGCGCAGACGCGGGTCGCGCGCGGGCTGGCCGCCGCGGTCAGCATCGGGATCAGCGGTGCCGGGGCCGGCGGCGCCACGCTCGACGACCTGCTGGTGCAGGCGGATATGCGGCTGTACCGGGCGAAGGACGAGCGGCCGGCATTGGGACCGGCCATGCTCCGGGCCGGCTGAACGCTCCATTCTCATTTTGAAATCGTAACGATATTGGCGTGCCGGGGCGCGGTGTGCTCAGGCGCGAAAAGCGGCGGCGCGGGGCGGGCGGACGCGCGGGCGGCGTGGCGGCCGCGGGCGCGGAACCGGCGCGGCGGCTTGCGGGCCGGCCTGTGGCTGA
>NZ_JFHO01000098.1:0-14810 GCF_000724705.2 Acidiphilium sp. JA12-A1 | reverse complement strand
CGGCCGATCTCGGCGAGCCGGCCGCGGGTGAAGCGCACCCCGGCCTGCCAGCCGATCGCCGCATAGGCGAGATCGACGATCGGGAACGGCACGCTCGCGCCGCCGGTGCGGCCGGTGAGGGTGATCCCGGCGGCGACGATCAGCGGGGCGAGCAGCGGCCCGGCCGGCATGCGGGTGAGGCGCGCGAGCACCAGGCCGGCCGGCGCGGCGATGGCGACGAGGGCAAGCCCCGCCAGCCCGGCCGGCCGCGGCGCCGCCGCCGGATGCCCGGCGGCATGAAACACGAAGGCGGCGACCAGCGGCATCGTCGCGGTGACGAAGCCGACGCGCAGATACTGCACCACCGCGACCATGCGGATGTCGGCGCCGAGTTCGGCGGCCAGCGCCACGACGGCCGAGGCGCCGCCGGTGGTCAGCGCCAGCGCCCCCGTCGTCGCGTCCACATCGCGGCGCAGCCCCATCAGCAGCCCGGCGCCGATCGAGACCAGCAATGTGATGAAGGTGACGATCACCACCGGCACCGCATGGGCGGCGAGCGCGCGCAGCGTCGAGGCACGGACCAGCGCGCCGATGACGACGCCGAGCACAGCCTGCGCCGCGAGCGTCGCGCCGCGCGGCACGCCCTCGGGCGCCAGCCCGGCCAGGGCAAGCGCGGTGGCGACGAACAGCGCTGCGAACAGCGCCGCGGAAGGCACCCCCACCCGCGCCAGCAGAAGGGACAGCGCCACGGTCGCAAGCACGAGCAAGGCCCAGCGCGATGCCGCCGCCTGGCGCGGGACCCTCATGAACATGCCGGTAGAAACGTCAGGTCGGGTGCCATTCGCATGGTGGAAACTCTGGCACCGGGCGGAAGATCCCGCCAGTTCCCGCCTTGCGCCCCACCCATGAGGCCAGGACAATGGCCCGCCGCCCGCGCGCGACGGGCGGCGGCGCGCTCAGCGGCGGCCGATCTCGGTGACGAGAAAGTCCCGGAAGACGGAGACGCGCTTCGAGTTCCGCAATTCCTCGGGATAGACGAAATACATGTCGATCTTCGGCGCCTTCACCTCCGGCAGGATGCGGACGAGGCCGGTGGTGTCTTCCGTCAGGTAGTCCGGCACCGCGCCGATGCCGATGCCGCTGCGGATGGCGACCAGCATGGCCTGCAGCGAGTTCACCTCCAGCGCGCCGGCGCGCTGGGCGGCGCCATCCGGCCGGCCGATGCTGGCGATCCAGTTGACGTCCGCCACCGGCGGCTTGCGGTCGCCGAACAGGATCAGGCGGTGATCGTCGAGATCCTCCGGCCGCTCGGGGGTCTTGCCCACCTCGCGCAGATAGTCCTCCGAGGCGAAGATCTGCCAGCGAATCTCGCCCAGGCTGCGCTGCACCAGGTCGGGCTGGCGGGGCGGATGCATGCGGATCGCGACATCCGCCTCGCGCATCGCGAGGTCGAGATCGACATCGTCGAGCAGCAGCGAGATGCTGACGTCCGGATACTGCTTGAGGAAGGCGCGCAGGCGGGGGGCGAGCCAGACCACGCCGAAACTGTGCGTCGTCGTCACCTTCAGCCGCCCGGCCGGGCGTTCCTTGCTCTCGGCCAGCAGCGCCTCGGTCATGGCGAGCTTGGCGAAGACGTCGCGCACCGTGCGGTTGAGCTGCTCGCCCTGCTCGGTGAGGATCAGTCCGCGCGCGTGGCGGTGGAACAGCGGCACCGCCAGCGCCTCCTCCAGCGCCGAAATCTGCCGCGACACCGCGGATTGCGAGAGGTTGAGCACATCGCCCGCATGGGTGAAGCTGCCCGCCTCGGCGACCGCGTGAAACACGCGCAACTTGTCCCAGTCCATGTGATTGCCTGTCACGGTGAGCTTCCCTTTCCCGGCCGCGTTCGGGGCCGTCTTTTATATCGTCTCATGCAGCCTGTTGTTCGATTTGCGCGTGGTGCGCAAGAAATTTCTCCGCCTCCAGCGCGGCCATGCAGCCGGTGCCGGCGGCGGTGACCGCCTGGCGGTAGACGCGGTCCTGCACGTCGCCGGCGGCGAAGACGCCGGGCACCGAGGTCTGCGCCGTGCCCGGCACGGTGCGGATATAGCCTTCCTCGTCCATGTCGAGCTTGCCGCGGAACAGCGCCGTCGCCGGATCGTGGCCGATGGCGACGAACACGCCCTCCACCGCGATCGTGCGCTCCGCGCCGGTCTTCACGTCGCGCAGCCGCGCCCCGGTGACGACGGCCGGCGTGCCCGCGCCGATGATCTCCTCCACCGTATGGTCCCAGATCACCTCGATCTTCGGATGGGCGAACAGCCGGTCCTGCAGGATCTTTTCGGCGCGCAGCGCGTCGCGGCGGTGGATCAGCGTGACCTTGGTGGCGTGGTTGGTGAGGTAGAGCGCCTCCTCGACCGCGGTGTTGCCGCCGCCGACCACGGCGACCTCGCGGCCGCGATAGAAGAACCCGTCGCACGTCGCGCAGGCCGAGACGCCGGCGCCCTGGTATTGCCGCTCGGACGGCAGGCCGAGCCAGCGGGCCTGCGCGCCGGTCGCGATCACGACCGCGTCGGCGCGGTAGAGCGTGCCGGAATCGCCGCGCGCGGTGAACGGGCGGGCGGAGAGATCGATCTCGGTGATGATGTCGTATTCGATCCGGGTGCCGACATGCTCGGCCTGGGCGCGCATCTGCTCCATCAGCCAGGGGCCCTGGATGACGTCGGCGAAGCCGGGATAGTTCTCGACATCGGTGGTGATGGTGAGCTGCCCGCCCGGCTGCAGCCCGGCCACGATCACCGGGGCGAGGTTCGCCCGCGCGGCGTAGATCCCCGCCGTGTAGCCGGCCGGCCCCGCGCCGATGATCAGCAGTTTCGTCTCGATCGTAGCCTGATCCGCCATTTCATGCACCTCTGATGCGGAGTTAAGGGCGCGATGGCGGGAATTCCACCTTTCGTCGCACCGCATTCACACTCCGAAGCAATGCAATTATATTACCCGTTTATCTCTGTCACGCGATCAACTCTTTCCACCGGTGAAATCCATGCCGCATGCCCCGGCCAGCCAGCCCCTGCCGCGTTCCGCCGCCGAGGCCCCTCCCCTCGACGACATCGACCGCCGCATCATCGCCGAGCTGCAGACCGACGGGCGGATGACCAACGTGGAGCTGGCGAGCCGCGCCGGCATCTCGCCGCCGCCCTGCCTGCGCCGGGTGCGCCGGCTGGAGGAGGCCGGGCTGATCCGCGGCTATCACGCCGAGACCGACGCGCTGAAACTCGGCTGGCAGATCCAGCTCTTCGCCATCGTCGGGCTCGACAGCCAGCGCCAGGCGGTGCTCGACGCGTTCGAGGCGCTGGTCGGCGGCTGGGAGGAAGTGCGCGAGTGCCACATGATCCGCGGCGGCGGCGACTTTCTGCTGCGCATGGTCGCGCGCGACGCCGCGCACGAGAACCAGCTCACCGAACGGCTGACCGCCGCCCCCAACGTCACCCGCGTGCAGACCCTGCAGACCATCCGCACCAGCAAGGTGCTTGCCGGGGTGCCGATCTGAGACCATACCCGGCGCATGAACACGACCCGGCATGAATTCGACCGCACCGACGCGCGCGGGCTGATCGCCATCGCCGCGCTCGGCGCCGCCCTCGATCTCGCGGAGCGGATGGTGCCCGCCGGCCTGCCCTATCTCGCGCCCTACATCTTCAACGCCCCGATCTTCGCCGGAACGCTGCTCGCCGCCTTCTGGTATGGCCGCGGCCTCGCCCGGTGCGAAACGCGGCCGGCGCGCTGGCGCATCCTCGCCTTCTATGCCGGGGTGGCGGCGATCTACTTCGTCGGGCAGACGCGGTTCGAATACGCGGCACAGCACATGTTCTTCCTCAACCGCGTGCAGCAGACGACGTTCGGCGTGTTCGCGCCGTTCCTGATCGCCTTCTCCTGGCCGCGCGACGTGCTCGCCGCCGGCGTGCCGGCCGGGCTGATCCGCCTCTGCGAGCGGCCGGCCGCGCGGGCGGCGCTGCGGGCGCTGCGCTTTCCGCCCGTCGCCATCGTGATCATGCTGGTGACGACGGATGTCTGGCTGATCCCCGGGGTGAACTTCGCCTCGATGATCAATCCGCCGCTCTACGCCTTCATGAACATCGCGATGATCCTCTCCGGCCTGCTGTTCTGGCTGGTGGTGCTCGACCCGCGGCCCCGGGCCGAGGCCGGCTATTCCTACCTCACGCGGATGGCGGCCGGCTTCCTGCCGATGTTCCCGCAGATCGCCGCCTCGTCCTACATCGCGCTGACCTCGGCCAATCTCTACAATTTCTACGATCTCTGCGGCCGGCTCTACCCCTCGGTCTCGCCGATGAAGGACCAGATGCTGGGCGGCATCATCCAGTGGATTCCGCCGGGAATGCTGAACACCGCCGTGCTCTTCGTGCTGCTGCACGCCGTCCGCAAGAGCGAGGAAAGGCAGGTGGCGGACATGCCGATTCCGCCCGGCGCGCGCGTCATCGAGGCGCGATGGACCGGACGCTAGGCCCGCGCTGCCCTTGCGGCGCGGAGCGGTTGCGGCTAGGCCGCTTGTCTGTGCGGATGCGGGAGAGGCCCGCGTCCGGTTGGTGACTTCGTGTGATGGGGAGACAGTCCTTGCGGCGACTGCGGTTGGCTCTGATGACCACGGCGTGCCTCGCTCCGGTGTTCCTGGCTCCGGTCGCCCCGGCCGCGACCCTGCCGCACAGCGCGGCGGCGGCGACGGGCGGGCGCATCGCCGCCATCGAGGTGCGCGGCAACCAGCGCATCGATGCGAGCACCATCCTTTCCTACATCCTGCTCCGCCCCGGCGACCGCTTCAGCCAGCGGCGGATGGACCTGAGCCTGAAGACGCTCTACGCCACCGGCCTGTTCCACACCGTCTCGCTCACCCGCCAGGGCAACGACCTGGTGGTGGACGTGCAGGAGAACCCGGTGGTCAACCAGGTGTTCTTCCGCGGCAACTCGGTGCTGACCGACGCCAACCTGAAAAAGGTGGTCTCGCTCAAGCCCGGCTCGGTGTTCACCCCGGCGGCGGCGGCGGCCGACACGCGGACGATCCTCGACCAGTACGCCAAGCAGGGCCATTACAGCGCGACCGTCACCCCCGAAATCGTGAAGCTGCCGGAAAACCGGGTGAACGTGGTGTTCCGCTGCCATGACGGGCCGGAAACGCTGATCAGCCGGATCGACTTCATCGGCAACCGCCACTACGGCCAGACCCGCCTGCGCGAGGTGATCTCGAGCCGCGAGAACGCCTGGTTCCGCTTCCTCTCCAGCAGCGACGAATACAACCCCGAACGGGTGAAATACGACGAGGCGCTGCTCAGCCGCTTCTACTTCCACCACGGCTATGCCGACTTCAAGGTGAAGAGCGCCACCGCCCAGCTCGCGCCGGACCGCAAGTCCTTCTTCCTCACCTTCGTCGTCGACGAGGGGCCGCGCTACCACATCGCCTCGGTGAAGGTGGAAAGCAGCGTGACGAACCTTTCGGCGAAGTCGCTGCGCGCGCTGGTGCCGATCGAGAAGGGCGACATCTTCGACGGCGACGCGATCCAGACCGCGGTGAAGAACATCTCGAAGGCCGCGCAGAACCGTGGCTTCGCCTTCGCCCAGGTGGTGCCGGACGTGCACGAGAACCACGCGAACCACACGATCGACCTCACCTTCCGCGTGGTCGAGGGGCCGAAGGTCTACGTCAACGACGTGGTGATCCGCGGCAACACCCGCACCGAGGACCAGGTGATCCGCCGCCAGGTCGAGCTCGCCCCCGGCGATGCCTACAACCAGGACGCGGTCGACCAGTCGAAGCAGAACCTCGAGAATCTCGGCTATTTCAAGAAGCAGGACGGGGTGAAGATCGCCACCTCGCCGACCAGCACGCCCGACCGCGTCAACCTCGATGTCGATGTCGCCGAGCAGGCGACCGGCCAGTTCTCGCTGGGCGGCGGCTATTCGACCGATCTCGGCGCGCTGGCGAATATCGGGCTGAGCCAGAACAACTTCCTCGGCACCGGCATCAGCGCCTCGATCTCGGCGCTGCTGGCGCAGAAGGGCACGCAGTTCAATCTCGGCGTGACCAACCCGTATTTCCTCGGCCGCAACCTGATCGCCGGCTTCGACCTCTTCCGCACCGACACCTACAACTCCACCGCCTACGTGTTCAGCGAGCGCTCGATCGGCGGCGACCTGCGGCTCGGCTTCCGCTACAACGACCATGTCAGCCAGGCCTTCACCTACACGCTGAGCACGCGCGACATCTACAACATCGCCAGCTCGGCGAGCCTCTACATCCTGAGCGAGGAGGGCAAGACCACGCTCTCGCAGCTCGGCACCACCCTCACCTTCGACTACCGCAACAACCGCATCGATCCCTCGAGCGGCGAGATCCTCGCGCTGTCCGGCGACTTCGCCGGCCTCGGCGGCACCGCGAAATACATCCGCCTCGAGGCGCGCGGCGCCTACTACATCCCGCTCGAGCGCTATTTCGGCGACAAGGCCTGGGTGCTGGAGTTCGACGGCCATGTCGGCAAGATCTTCGGCATCGAGGGCTACCGCACCACCCTGGCCGACCGCTTCTTCCTCGGCGGCGACAGCATGCTCGGCTTCCAGACCGGCGGCGCCGGCCCGCACGACACGCAATATGGCGACAGCATCGGCGGCAACTTCATCTGGACGCAGGACACGGTGCTGCACTTCCCGCTGCCCGTCAGCCCCGATCTCGGCGTCTCCGGCTTCGCCTTCACCGATATCGGCAGCCTGACCGGCGTCTCGCCGATCACGGTGAACGGCCAGACGCTCGGGGTCTACGACAATGCGGCCCCGCGCATCTCCGCCGGCGTCGGCGTGGCCTGGAACACCCCGTTCGGGCTCATCGACCTGTCCTATGCCCAGCCGATCAAGAAATACAAATACGACCAGGTCGAGCAATTCCGCGTTTCCTTCGGTACGAGGTTCTGATCACGTGACACGCATCGCGAAAATCCGCGCCGGTCTGGCGCTTCCGGCCCTGATCATGGCGTTCGGCGCCGGCCTCGGCGTCGGCCACGCCCAGTCGGAGAACGGCAAGGGCTACTTCATCCCGAAGCCGAAGGCCGAGGCGCCGCACACCGCCCCGATCCACGCGCCGCTGCCCAAGCCGCAGCCCGCGCCCGTCGGCCAGCCCGGCGTGCAGCAGATTCCGCCCGAGAAGCTCCCGCCCATCCCGCAGCTCGCCCCGCTGCCCAAGGAAAAGTCGCCGCCCGCCGCCGTGATGGGCGTGCTCTCGGTGCCCGACGTCATGCAGAATTCGACCGCCGCCCAGGGTGTCGAGAAGATCATCAACGCCCGACGCAAGAAGCTGGCCGAGGAAGCCCAGGCCGACCAGAAGCGCTGGGAGCAGGAGCAGCACACCATCACCGCCGAGAAGGGCAAGCTCTCCAAGGCCACGCTCGCCGCGCGCGAGCAGCATCTGCAGGCCGAGATCGAGCAGGCGCAGGTCGACTTCCACAACCGCAACGTCGCCATCGAGCTCTCGGCGCGCAAGGCGCTCGGCAAGATCGAAAGCTCGCTGATCGCGGTGATCCGCCAGGTGTCGCAGGCGCACGGCATGAACCTGGTGCTGCACCGCTCGCAGGTCGCGCTGAACGTGAACGCCTTCGACATCACCAAGGAAGTCACCGAGCAGCTGAACAAGATCCTGCCTTCGGTCGCGGTGCCGCCCTCCGTGGTGCCGAACCTGTCGAAGGGCGAGAAGAAGAAGTAGGCCGGATGAGCGGCACGGCGGACCCGCGGCCGGGCGACCCCCGCTTCTTCGCCCGTCGCGGCCCCTTCACGGTGGCGGAGCTTGCCGCCGCGACCGGGGCCGAGCCGGCCGGCGACGCCGCGCGCGAGCTCACCGGCGTCGCCCCGCTGCAAACCGCCGGCCCCGCGGATGTCAGCTTTCTCGACAACCGCAAATATCTGCCCCTCCTCGCGGCGACGAAGGCCGGCGCGGTCATCCTGCGCGGCGACATGGCGGCCGCTTCCCCCGCCGGCGCCGCCACGCTGGCCACCGACGCGCCCTACGAGGCCTGGGCCAGGGCCTGCGCCCTGTTCCACCCCGCGCCCGAGGCGGTGCCCGGCATCCACCCGAGCGCGGTGATCGCCGACGCCGCGAAGATCCACCCCTCGGCCGAGATCGGCCCCTTTGCGGTGATCGGCGCAGGCAGCCGCATCGGCGCCGGCAGCCGCATCGGCCCGCACGCCGTCATCGGCCCCGGCGTCGAGATCGGCGCGGGAACCAGCGTCGGCGCGGGTGCCAGCATCGGATTCGCCCTGATCGGCGACCGGGTGACGATCCACCCCGGCGTGCGCATCGGCCAGGACGGGTTCGGCTTCGCGACCACGAAACAGGGGTTTCTCTCCGTCCCGCAGCTCGGCCGGGTCATCATCGAGCACGACGTCGATATCGGCGCGAACACCACGATCGACCGCGGCTCGGCGCAGGACACCGTGATCGGCGCCGGCACGCGGATCGATAACCTCGTGCAGATCGCCCACAACGTGCGCATCGGCCGCTGCTGCGTGATCGTCGCGCAGGTCGGCATATCGGGCTCGACCACGCTGGAGGATTTCGTGGTCCTCGCCGGCCAGGCCGGAATCTCCGGCCACGTCACGCTCGGCAAGGGCGCGCGCATCGGCCCGCAGGCCGGCGTGATGTCGGACGTGAAGCCGGGGATCGACATGCTCGGCAGCCCGGCCCAGCCGGCGAAGGACTTCATGCGCGAGGTCGCGGCGGTGCGGCGCTTTGCACGGCGCGGCGGTTTGAGGCATTCTCCGGCCCAACCGGAGCCGGAGCGGGATGCGGAATCCTGACCGGATCATTCACAACAGGAACGGGACGCGGACGCTCTGACATGGACGGAACCTCGACGGACACCAGCGCACAACAGGCGGAAGGACGGACGGTCGACATCGCCGGCATCATGCGCGCGATCCCGCACCGCTACCCGTTCCTGCTGATCGACCGCGTGGTCGAGCTGGTGCCGAACGTCTCGGCCATCGGGGTGAAGAACGTCTCCGTCAACGAGAGCTTCTTCCAGGGCCATTTCCCCGGCCACCCGGTCATGCCCGGGGTGCTCATCATCGAGAGCATGGCGCAGACCGCCGCCGTGCTGGTGGTGGAAACCCTCGGCCCCGAGGAAGCCGGCAAGGTGGTCTATTTCATGTCGGTCGAGGGCGCGAAATTCCGCCGCCCGGTGGTGCCGGGCGACGTGCTGCGCATCCATGTCGCGAAGGAGCGCAACCGCGGCAATGTGTGGAAGTTCAACGCCGTCGCGCGGGTCGATGGCGTCGCCGTCGCCGAGGCGACCTATGCCGCGATGATCATGGACAAGAAAGCCGGCGAGGGATGATCCACCCCACAGCGTCAGTCGATCCACGGGCCTCGCTCGGCGCGGGGGTCAATGTCGGCCCGTTCTGCGTCGTCGGCCCGGACGTCGTCCTCGAAGACGGCGTCGAACTCGTCTCCCACGTGGTGGCGGACGGCCACACGCGGATCGGCGCGGGAACGAAGGTGTTCCCGTTCGCCACGATCGGCCTCGCGCCGCAGGATCTGAAATACCGGGGCGAGCCGACTGAAACGGTGATCGGCCCGGGCTGCACCATCCGCGAGCATTGCACGATCCATCGCGGCACCGTCACCGGGCACGGCATCACCCGCGTGGGCGCCGGCTGCCTGCTGATGGCGGTGGTCCATGTCGCGCATGACTGCGCGCTCGGCGACAACATCGTCATCGCCAACAACGTGGTGATGGGCGGCCATGTCGAGATCGCCGACCGCGCCATCATCGGCGGCGCCACCGCGATCCACCAGTTCGTGCGGATCGGCACCGGCGCGATGGTCGGCGGCGCCTCCGGCGTCGAGGCGGACGTGATCCCCTATGGCTCGGTGATCGGCAACCGCGCGCGGCTGCACGGGCTCAACATCGTCGGCCTGCGCCGGCGCGGGCTCGACAAGGAGGGCCAGCACCGGCTGCGCAACGCCTACCGCCTGCTGTTCCAGGGCGCCGGCACCTTCGCCGCGCGGGTCGAGATGCTGCGCCGCGAGGCCGGCGACGATCCCTATCTCGCCGAGATCCTCACCTTCATCGACGCGCCGAGCAAGCGCGGCCTGATCCGCAGCACCACCCGCCACGACGCCGACGCCGAGGCCTGACCGCCCGATGACGGCAGCGCGCGCATGAGCGGATCGGCGGCGGGCCCGCTCGGCATCGTCGCCGGCGGCGGCAGGCTGCCCGGCCAGGTGGCCGCCGCCGCCCGCGCCGCGGGGCGCGGCGTGTTCATCGTCGCCCTCGACGCCCATGCCGATCCCGAGGTCGTCGCCCCGTTCCCGCACGAGACGATCCGCCTCGGCGCCGTCGGTGCGGCGATCGACGCGCTGAAACGCGCCGGCTGCCGCGAGATCGTCCTCGCCGGCCCGGTCAGGCGCCCCTCGCTGTTCGACCTGCGGCCGGATGCGGTGGGCGCCAGGCTGCTCGCGCGCATCGGCCGCGCCGCCTTCGCCGGCGATGACGGCTTCCTCGCCGCGATCGTGCGGGTGCTCGGCGAGGAAGGCTTCACCGTGCTCGGCGCGCATGAGGTGATCAGCGAGGTTTTCGCGCCCGAGGGGCTGCTGTCCGGCGCCGCGCCGGATGCGGCGGGGCTGGCCGACATCGCCCGGGGCATCGCCGTGGTGCGCGCGCTCGGGGCGGTGGATGTCGGCCAGGGCGCGGTCGTGCAGCAGGGCATCGTGCTCGCGGTCGAGGCGGCGGAAGGCACGGATGCCATGCTCGCCCGCGCCGCCACGCTGCGCCGGCCGGGGCCCGGCGGCGTGCTGGTCAAGCTGGTCAAGCCCGGCCAGGAGCGCCGCGCCGATCTGCCGACGCTCGGGGTCCGAACCGTGCGGGGCGCGGTGGAGGCTGGGTTGCGCGGCATCGCATTCGAGGCCGAGGGCGCCATATTGATGGATCGCGAGGCAATGGTGCGCGAGGCCGAGGCGGCGGGGCTGTTCCTGCTCGGCATCGACCCCGGCGCCGCAAGATGGGACGAAGGAAAACGGGAATGAGCGATTTTCAGTATCTGCACACGATGATCCGGGTGAGGAACCTGGACGAGAGCGTGAAATTCTACACCGAACTGCTCGGCATGAAGGAACTCCGCCGCAACGACGTGCCGGACGGCAAGTATACGCTCGCCTTCGTCGGCTATGGCGACGAGGCCTCGCACACGGTGCTCGAGCTGACCTACAATTACGGCGTCGACAGCTATGACCAGGGGACGGCTTTCGGACATCTGGCCCTCGGCGTGCCGGACATATACGGTGCGGTGGAGAAGCTCCGCGCCGCCGGCGTGAAGATCACGCGGGAGCCGGGGCCGGTGAAGTTCGGCAAGACGGTGATCGCCTTCATCGAGGACCCGAACGGCTACAAGATCGAGCTGATCGAACGGAAGTGAGCTGAGCATGCCGCGCGACCCGGTACCCGAACCGCCCGTGAAACGACCCGGCAAGAGCCTGCGCTTCCGGCTGCTCTCGGCCGGGTTCGGCGCGGCGGAGGCGGTGCTGCCGCGCGGCATTCCGGCAATCGACGCAAGCGCGATCGAGGCCGACGGCGGCAGCACGCTGCCGGATTTCGCGCGCGAGGGGCTCGAGCGGCTGACCGCCTCGATCGCGGCGGAGACCAGCCTGTCGCTGTTCGGCCGGGTCTCGGTCCGCTACGACCTCACGCGGCTGGTCCGCAACGCCGAGACGATCCGGCGGATGCATGCCGCCACCCCGGGCATCGGCCGCGAGCCGGTGCGGGCGCCGGTGTTCATCATGGGGTTGCCGCGGTCGGGGACCACGTTCCTGCACACGCTGTTCGGCTTCGACCCCGACGTGCTGGTGCCGCGCGTGTGGCAGACGCTGTATCCGGCGCCGCGGCCGCGCGGGTTCGATCCGCGCGCGAGCGCCGTGGCGCGCAAGACCGACCGGCAGCTCGACATGTTCGCCGGCATGGCGCCGGAGTTTCCGGCGATTCATCCGATCGACGCCGACAGTCCGCAGGAATGCAGCGAGATCACCGCGCATGTGTTCCACTCGCTGCGGTTCGACACGACGTTCCGGGTGCCGAGCTACACCGCCTGGATCGACAGCCAGGACGATGCGCCGGCCTTCGCGTTTCACCGGCAGTGGCTGCAGGCGATGCAGCACGGCACCGGAGGAAGATTCTGGGCGCTGAAATGCCCGGAGCACACGTTTTCGGTGAAGGCGATCCTGCAGACCTATCCGGATGCGCGGTTCGTCGTCGTGCATCGGGACCCGGTGCATGTGTTCGCCTCGGTCGCGCACATGACCGAGGTGCTGCGGCGGCCGTTCCTGCGCGGGATCGACCCGGCGGAGATCGGCCGGCAGGTGACGGAGCGGTGGATCGACGGGGCGCGGCGTCTGGTGGAATTCGACCGCAGCGGGGCGGTGCCGGCGGAGCGGCTGGTGAACATTCAGTACGAGACGCTGACGGCGGACCCGATCAAGGCGGTGTCGGGCATCTACGCGCATTTCGGCGAGACGTTCTCGCCCGCGGCGGAGGCGGCGATGCGGGCGCATCTCGATGCCGCGCCGCGCGGCGGCTATGGGCGGAACCGCTACCGGCTGGCGGATTTCGGGATCAACGTGGAGCGGCTGCGGCCGCGGTTCGCGCCGTATATCGAGTATTTCGGCGTGCGGGCGCGCCCGTCGGACGGCACGCAGGCGGCCTGACGGGTTTTTTTCTCCGGGAAAAGCGAGGGGTCAGGCCGGACGCGGGGGCGCGCGGACGGGGCGTTGCGCGCGCGGGCGGATTCGGGGCGCGGGCGGGGCGGCGTGTGTCGGGATTTCGGGGATAAATTCGGGGGCGGGGTCGGGAGCCGGTTTGGGGCGCCTGGGCGCGGGCGTTGGCTCGCGGGGGGCGATGGCGGGTGGCGGGCGGATGCCGAGGTGGCGGCAGAGCGGGCGGAGGATGCGGCCGTAGCGGGGTTCGGCTTCGAGGAGGGCGGCGCAGGCCGGGTCCGCCATCAGGTGGCGGAGCTGGGAGGCGGCGGCGGTGGCCTCGGGGATGGGGCGGAGCAGCCAGGCGAAGCGGCGCGGCAGGGTTTTGCTCCGGCGGGCGGGGCGGTTGCGCCGGCGATCCGGCTTCGGTGCGGGGAGGGCGCCGCCGGCGGCATCGAGCCGGGCGGCGAGGCTGTCGATCCGCTTTGAGGCGCGGTTGAGGCGGAGCCAGAGCAGGATGACGACCGGGGCCGCGAGGGCGCCGCGGGCGCCGCGCGCGGCCACGGCCCGGCAGAGGGCGTGGACGATGGCGGCGAAGCGGAGGGCCAGCGCGGCGTGCATGAACGGAACATGAACACGACCGGGCGGGGGTGGGCAAGGGCGATGTTTCGCGCTCAGGCGAAGAGGCGCTGGTGGGCGGGGCGGAGGGCTTCGGAGAAGCGGAGGGTGGCGAGGTGGTCGCGGCCGGAGCAGATGGCTTCGGCGGAGAGGCCGAGGGTGGCGCGGGGCGGCTTGCCGGCGAGGGTTTCGATGGCGGCGAAGGCACGGCGGAAGGACGAGCCGCCGGCGGTGGCGAAGATGGCGTATTCGGGCAGGTTGCGGGCCTCGCGGCGGAGCCAGAGGCGGACGGGGGCGGCGGCGGACCAGGCCCAGACGGGGGTGCCGACGAGGACGAGATCGTAGGCGGAGGGGTCGTAGGCGGCGGAGGAGATCGGCGGTTCGACGAGGCCGAGGGCGATCAGGATGGTGCGGAGCAGGCCGCGCCCGCCGGGGCCGCAGCCGGGGCAGCGGATGCGCTCCATGTCGGCGCCGAACTCGGCGGCGAGCATGCGGGCGATGCGTTCGGTGGTGCCGGTGCGGGAATAATAGACGACGAGGGTGCGCATGGCCTTCGTTCCATACTGGTATCGAGCGTGCATGTATTCCACGACGCCGGCGCGCGCGCCTTGATCCTGCTCAATTCGTGAAACGGCATATAGAGCACTTTCCGATCCTTTCGGATCGGATGTAGTGCTCTATCATATTGATAAACAGAGCATCTTTATCCGATCAGATGACTCCATCTGATCGGATGATGCTCTAAAAAATTCTGGAACGCAGTGGCGGCCGGACGAACGCTCCGCCGTCGAGCAAGCAAGGGCCAGAGCGCCTTCCGATCCAAACGGCTCGGAAGGCGCTCCATCTTCCTCATCAATCGAGTTTCGTTGTCCGCTCCGATCGGGATACGAGGAAAAACAACAGTATAGACCAGATGTTCGCCTGAGATTGGGGTGACCCGTCTCGCAGTATGCAGGTTTCCGAGGGTTGCGCCGGGAGGTCCGGTGCCGAGCCTCAATGCATAGGAGACGGGTCATGGGAAAGCATATCACTTTTATCGGGCTGGACGTGCACAAGGAGACGATCACGGTCGCGCTGGCGGAATCTGGCGGCCGCGATGACGTGCGCGAGTATGGCCGGATCGCGAACACCCCGGAGGCGCTGACGAGGGTGGTGACGAAGTTGCAGCGCGTGGGCGGGGAACTGCGATTTTGCTATGAAGCGGGTCCATGTGGCTACGGGATCCAGCGACAGCTGACGGCGGCCGGGCATGACTGCGTGGTGGTGGCGCCGTCGCTGATCCCTCGCAAGCCGGGGGAACGGATCAAGACGGATCGTCGGGATGCGGTGAACCTGGCCAGGCTGCATCGGGCGGGGGAATTGACGGCGGTCTGGGTGCCGGATCCGGCGCATGAAGCGATCCGTGACCTGGTCCGGACTCGATTGATGGCGGTGCGAGCACTACGGCAGGCGCGCCAGCAGCTGTCCGGCTTCCTGCTGCGTCATGGGCGMCACT
>NZ_JFHO01000099.1:0-5260 GCF_000724705.2 Acidiphilium sp. JA12-A1 | reverse complement strand
CGCCGCCGCCGCCGAAGCCGGTGGCCGACAGGCCGGCCAGCGGCCCGCTCGCCCCGCGCCCATGGCCCGGCCCGCCGCCATCGCCGCCGCGCGAGGCGACGACGATGCCGTCACCGCCCATCGCCCCGCCCTGGATGATCCGCGCCCCGGAACCGATACCGCCGGCACCGCCCGCCGTTGCGAACAGCGAGCCGGAGCCGCCTTCGCCGCCGGTGCCGCCGGTGGCCGACATGTAGCTGCCGAAGCTCGACGTGCCGCCATTGCCGCCACTGGCCGGCGAGGTGGGCGCCACGCCCCCCGCGCCCACCGTCACCGCAACCACCTGCCCCGGCACGAGGCCGGTGACGATGTCGATCGCCGTCCCACCGGCGCCACCGCCGGCGCCGGGCATCGAGACGTGGTATCCCGCCGCACCGCCGCCGCCGACCACCGTCACCTTCGCCTGCGTCACCCCGGGCGGCACGACGAAACTGCCCGAGCTCTCGAACACCTGCATCTGCGAGAAGCCCGGCCGCAGCTGCGGCAGCTTGAAGGGCAGGAACGGCGCCTGCGGCAGCGTGACGATATCGGCCGCGGTAATCGCGCTCTGCCCGTAATTGACGGTGACGACGTAAAGCCCCACCCACCCCGCATCCACCGGCGGCGTCACCTGGGTTCCCGCCGCCGCCGCCGCACCCGGCTTGACCTGCAGCTGAACCCGCTGCAGCCGCTGCGTGTTCTGCGCCCCGCCCGAATTGCCCGGCCCGGAATACGGCACCGAAGGATCGGCGGCGTTCACGTAGGGCAGCACGACCGGATCGGCGTCGGCCTCCGAAAACGTCGCCTCGATCAGGTAATTCACCGACTGGCCGGAACTGGCCGGCGCCGCGAGGGTGAACGTGACCGGATCGAGATTGATGCCCATCCGCACCGTCTGCTGCGCGGTATCCTGCGGCAGGCTGCCATAGCTGTTGGCATCGACCGGCCCGAGCTGGGTGATCGATCCCGGCGCCACCGTCACCGTCAGCGAGGCCGGCACGGTCGGCGTGCAGGCCAGCCCGTCCGCGACCATGCCGCCGCCGAGCACCGCTTCATTGAGCGCGCCGATCGCGACCATCACGTTGCGGTTGAGGTTCAGAATGTCGGTATCCAGCGGGATCGCCCCCGGATAGACGATGGTCCTGTCCATGAAGATGTCCTTGTCATGAGGCCGTGCGACGGCACCCGCCGCATCAGGGCGGCGGCCGGCCGGCAGGGATGAAAACGGCGCGGGATCGGCCGTCAGTTCAGCAACCGCGTCCAGGCGATGGCATTGACCGGCAGCACGCCGGCGATGGTTGCGTAGATGTCGGCATCGGTGGCCAGCCCCACATCCTGGGCGAGATCGCTCCAGGCCAGCGGCGAGGTCGAATACCCGCCCGGCCCGTACCCGAACCCGCCGGACGCGCCGCTGCCGGCCACGAGCGGGCGATAGGCCGTCACGAAACACTGATAGGGCAGGGCAAGGCTGCCATAGCCGCCGCGCGCGCCATACCCCAGCGTGTTGGCGCCATAGCCGCCGGTATCGCCCGTGTTGGCGGGCTCGAAGATCGCCGGCGCCCGCCCGGTCTCGGCGGTGATCGCCGCCGCCAGCGCCGCCCGCGTTGCCTTCGGCGCCAGCAGATTGGCGCGGATCCGCATGCTGAACGCGGCATCCGCCTCGCCCGCCCGCCGGACGATGCGCCCGCCCAGATAGTCCCGCGCGGCAATGTCCAGCATCGGCCCCGAGGCCGTCGCGATCCGCGTCTGCCGCCGCACCGCGCCGATCAGCGCGTAAAGCCCGGCCCAGAGCGCGCCGAGCCCGCCGAGAACCTGGTCCAGCACCGGCGTCGCATCGGCGAACCAGCCGGCCGGCAGGACCATTTTCAGCCGCGCCGCCATGTCGGCCGCGCTGCCGGGGGGATTCGAACCGCTCATGGCTCAGCTCACGCCGATCGTGCCGGCCCGCACCACCCCGAACGCGGGCGGCGCCAGATCGGCCGTGCCACCGTTCAGCAGGGCGTCGGTCACGTTCACCACGGCGTCGGACGCGTCATAGGCAATCTGCAGCAGCTTCGAGTAAGGCAGCGTCGCGCCCACCGGTAGCCCGCCGATATAGGCCGCGATCGCCACTGTCACCGCGGAGATGGCGGCCTGCGGCACCGTCCCTGGCGCCAGCACCAGCGTCATCGACACGTTCGCCGCCACCACCCTCGGCCCCTGCACCGCGAAACGCGTGCCCACCGGCCGCACCGCGTCCACCGCCCGGCCCAGCGTCGCCAGCAGCGAGGCCGGCGGATGGCCGGTTCCGTCATCCACCGTGACGATGAAATTGCCCATGCTGACGGCCCCGGTCTGGTCGACATTCTCGCTGATCGTCACCGACAGCCCCTGCTGCACACCGGCCACCGCTTCCTCGATGGCGCCGGTCGTCGCGCGCGACAGGCTGGCGAGATAGTTGCCGAACCGCGCCTTGAACGCGGCATCGCTCTCCGCGTCCACACCGCCGCCCATCGGCGCCGCGTTGCTCACCGTATCGATCCCGGCGATCGCCGTGGTCAGCAGCGAAATCGCCCCCGCCATCACGTTGCCGGCCGCCCCCGGCACCACCGCGCTCACCGGCAGGTCGATCGAGGCAACACCCGCCGCCAGCGTGTATCCGCCCTGCGCCGCCGAAAAATCCGGGTTCGCCGGGTCGGCCGTCACCGCGAAACTCTGGCTGCCATCGGCGGTCATCGCCGTCGCGCCGACCGGCACGAAGGCCGACAGCACGGGAGCGAACCGCGCGAAGGTCACCGTGCCGCCGGCCGCCACCGCCGGCAGCCGGGCGAAGCCGAAATCCGCGCCGAAACTGTCGCAGTCGGCCCCGGTGCTGGTGGCAAGCCGCGTGGTCAGCAGCACCTGCACGATCATCCATTGCAGCCAGAGGCCGAGCGAGGCGTTCGCCTCGAGCAGCGCCCGCAGGACCGACCCGACGGTCAGGTCCAGCGCCTGGCTCGCCGCCCCCTGCAGGGCAGCGGCCATCTGCTCCACCATGGCGGTGAAGCTCTGCAGCGATAATTGCATCGGAATTCCCTGTGCTGATCAGACGGAACCCGGCAGCGCGAGCACCCGCGCCCGTCCCGTCGCGGCGTCCTGATAGGCGATGGTCATCGCCAGCCCGCCCGGATTGCCCTGGCTGACCGTGATCTGCGGCGGCGGCGCGCTCGCCACCCGCGCCTCGCCGCGCATTTGCGCCCGCGCCAGCGCGCCGGCAGCAGCGGCAGGCCCCGCCGCGCCGACGAACTGGCCGAGCCCGGCGCCATAGGAAAGCTGCCAGACATACCCGCCGGGATTGGTCAGCAGCCGCCGCAGCACCCGCTGCTCGGTCAGCGCCGCCGCCTCGGCCAGAGCAAGGTCGCCGCCATTGCCGAAGGCAAGGTCGCCGCCGAAGGTCAATGCGAGATCCGCCATCACACCACCGTCGAGGGCGTGCCGGTCGAACCGCCCTGCGGATCGGGATGGGTGTGCCCGTCATGGGCCCGCCGCAGCGTATCGAGACTGCCATGCGTCCCGCTCAGGTCCGAAATCTCTCCGCTCACCATCAGATCCCCCTCGATCGAAACCGTCCCGGCTTTCATCGCGATCGTCCCGTCATTGCGCAGCCGCAGGAACGATCCGCTCTGATGCACGAGCCACAACTCGCCCACCGCCGCCTGCGGCGCCGGATCGCGGTCCGACCACAGCCGGCCGAGGACCACCGCCTGTTCGGCGTCGCCCTCCTGCCCGAGCACCAGAACCTGGTCGCCCGGTGACAGCGGCGCCGCCAT
The DNA here is from genome assembly GCF_000724705.2 of Acidiphilium sp. JA12-A1. NCBI lineage: Bacteria > Pseudomonadati > Pseudomonadota > Alphaproteobacteria > Acetobacterales > Acidocellaceae > Acidiphilium > Acidiphilium sp. JA12-A1. Next base: position 1,454 of record NZ_JFHO01000099.1, on the reverse strand, counting down.
GCCCCAGCCGGCGCCGACCCATCCGGCCAGCACCGGCAGCCAGCCCGAGAGCACGCCCTCCGGCTGCAACGTCACCCGCGCCGCGTAGGCGGCCGGATCGAAACTCGCGACCACCGCGAACCGCGCCTGCGCCGAAAGCCCGTCGAGCGCCGCCGCCCGGCCTTTCACCGCGTTCCAGAAATGCTCCATCATGCCGCCCGCATCGCCTCGAAATGCTGCAGGAACCCGATCCGCCCGCCGATCACCCGCTCCACGCTCCGCACCACATACGCGCCATCGAGCGCGGTCTGCGTGCCCTGGAGCAAAATCGGGGTTCCCGGCATCATCGACGTCTCGCCCGGCATGCTCGCCTGCAGCCGCACCGCCTGCGCGGCCAGCGCCGCCTGCGCCGCCGCCGCAACGCGCTCTGCCTCGCCCTGGGTCAGGTTCGGGCGGATCAGCGTCGTCCCGCCGGAACTGCCGGCGCTCGAACTGAACGCCGCCTTGCTCTTCGGGTTCCAGCTCCGCACCGTCACCTTCGGGCTTGCCAGCGCCACCGCGCGGTCGCAGCCCAGCGTCATCAGATCCCGCCCATAGGTCAGCAGCATCGGCGCGCCGGCCGGCGGCGCCGTGAAATTCAGCGTCGTCCCGGTCACCGAAAGGCTGAACCGCTCACGCACCGCGAGCGCGGCCAGCAGGTCCCACCGCGTCGCGTGCCGCGAATGCAGACCGAGCCCGGTCTGCGCATGCGCCAGCTCGTAATACTGGCCGATCCGCGTCCTCGTCGCGTCCACATTCGCGGCAAGCCCGGCCTCGCCGGCAAATCCCGTCGCCACCTCACTCGCCGTGAGGTTCGAGAAGGTCTGGTCCACCTCGGCATCGATCAGCCGCGCGGCGAGATCCCGCCCGCTCAGGATCGCGGCACCGAGATCGAACCGGATCGCGACATTGTCGACCTGGCCCACGACCAGCGCCGGCCCGGTCCCGATGCCCGCCGTCACCACCCCGCCCTGCAATCCCGCGAACCAGGCCGCGCCGCCCGGCACCGCGCCGATCGCGAATTCGAGGACGAAGCACGCCGCCTCGAACGCGCCCGGCTGGCGGATTTCCAGCCGCTCCAGCCCCGGCAGCGGCGCTCCGTCGAGCGTCGCGAACGGAGCGATCGCCCGCACCGTCACCGCCTCAGACACGCGGCACCCCGCCACCCGCATTCGGGTCCACCGGCGGCAGCACCAGCGTCACCAGCCCGACCAGCACAGGGTCGGACAGCCCGTTGAGCTGCGCGATGCGAATCCACTGCGTCGCATCGCCCAGATGCCGCGCGGCGATCTCGTAGAGATTGCCGCCCGCGACCGTGATCGTCGTCGTCCCGCTCATGCCGCCCCCAATGAAGCGTTGCCGGCGGCGCGGCCGAGATAGGCGGCGGCCCCGCCAAGCGCCGCGAGCGACAGGCTCGCCGTGCCCATCGCCTGCAG
>NZ_JFHO01000100.1:0-7784 GCF_000724705.2 Acidiphilium sp. JA12-A1 | reverse complement strand
CTGCGGAATGGTCATCGGAGATCGTGTGCCCAAGGCCCGCTTTCGCCCGCCGCGACGGCGAACCTGAAGACGTTCTTCGCGGTAAAGGCGCCGAAACTTCTTGTGGTTCATGGAAATTCCTTCGCGGCTGAGCAGCCAGTGCAGGCGCCGATAGCCAAATCGACGGCGCTCGCCCGCAAGCACGCGCATGCGTTCGCGAGCCTCCGCATCATCCGGGCGGCGGCTTTGATACCGCACCGTGGTCCGATCCACGCCCAGCGCATCGCAGGCCCGGCGTTGGCTCACCTCGAACAGGCTCTGAAGATGAGCTACCGCCTCCCGCTTATGGCTGGGCGCTAGAATTTTTTTGACGCAATTTCCTTGAGCATGGCGTTGTCCAGCACGGCGTCCGCCAACAGCCGCTTGAGCCGAGCGTTCTCGTCTTCCAGCTGTTTGAGCCGCCTGGCGTCCGAGACTTCCAACCCGCCGAATTTGGCCTTCCACTTGTAAAACGTCGCCGAACTGATCCCGTGTCGACGGCAGACCTCCGCCGTCGACATCCCCGACTCCTGCTCTTTGAGGATGCCGATGATCTGTTCCTCGCTAAACCGACTGCTCTTCATCTCGTCCGTCTCCCTGATGGGGCGGACTCTACTCATTCCTGGAGGAAATCCACGGGCTCAGACCAACGGTCATGAAGCCATCTAACAGGCCGCGCCCAAAATCGGGATTTGTGTCTGAACTTGTAGCCATCGAATGCCTCGCTTGGGGCAACGTGGCTATGGGGTCTTGGGGAGGTCGCTGTGATCCAACGTCCGACAAGCCCCAACAGCCACGAAACCGTGGTGTTGATGAACTTGTCGTTCCCTCGCGTGGGCCGGATGATATGCGCGAGTGAGTGTTCCCCGCAGGCGCGGGGATGAACCGTTTCGCACGCTGCCTATTTATGTTGCGGACATGTGTTCCTGTTGCGCTGCTTACCGATCTCGACAACGACGCCGACGCCTTCATCGCCGCCATTCACGCCGGCGGTTTGGAAAGCACGCACGCGCTGGATGTCGCCAAGCGCCTGATAAGCGTGAGCCGACCGGCCGAGGCGCTGGACTGACTCGACAAGCCGCGCCAGCCTCCAGGATCGCGTCGATCATGGGGATGAAAGGCCAAGCTTCGGCTTCGCAGGAGGCCGCTCGCGCCGATGCCCAGGAGGCACAGAGAACCGACAGATCTTCGCCACCGTCTCCCGGTTCAGACCAAAGACACGCGCAGCCTCCCCCCGGCTCCGCCCCTCGACAAATACAAATTGCCGAACCGCCGCATAAACCTCTACTGAATATATCCCCGGCCGCCTCTCCCTACATTCGGAAAGAGGCAACTCTAAAAATGGCCGGTTTTTTTACTCCGCCACGCAGCAGCATTATGCCGCCGCTACATGGCCAACTTTTCACCGCTGCGTACATTCGAGCACAAACGTCGATAATGTCGAGCAGATACATGTAGGGTTAGCTGGTGATCTCGATTTCGAGGAAGGAGAGGTGTTCACTGCCGGCATTCACCACGTTGTGCTCGACGCCGATCATATTCGCATAGGGAATGCCTTGGGTGAGATGCGCGGTGGTGGTCGTCCCGCCCGGATGTTCGATCAGCAGATCGCCGTCGGTCAGCGGGACAACGACGTAATCATGGCCGTGGCGGTGCCAGCCGGTTTCGGCGCCCGGCGCGAACGCCCATTCGGTCGCCCTCACCCGGCCATTCTCGATCCGCATGGTCGGTGCCGCCTTCATCCGTTCGGTCATGGCTGTTGTCCTCTCTGTTCCGTTTTGAAATCATTGCGTCGCCTCGCGATGGGCCGCACCGAGATCGTCGAGGAAGGCCTGAACGATTTTGCCGTCATCGGCGCGTCGGCTCACCATGTGCAGCGTCACCTCGTAGTGCATGAGAGCCGGGTTGAGGGCGGCGAGCAGGCCATCCGCCACCAGCGGGATGGAAAAATGTTCGGGCAGGAAGCCGAGGTGGTGGCCGGACAGAACCAGCATCGCCACTGCTTCCATGTTATCGGCCGTCGCCGTCACGCGCCGGGGCGAGGCCGACATCTGCGCTTCCGGCAGCGGATAGGTACGCCACGCCCAACTGTAATCCGCCGCCTCGTTCGGTGAAATTCCGCCGGCACGGCCGAACAGCGGATGGCCCCTGCCGCAATAAGCGAAATGGCGTTCGGCGAAGAGCGGAGCGTACTGAAGCGTCGGCTCGCGGTGCCAGAAATAGCCGATCGCCACGTCGAGATTGCCTCGAAGCAGGCCCTCTTCGAGTTCGCCCGGCGGACAGACGCGGACGATCAGCTTCACCGCCTCGTCGCGGTGGCGGAACCGAGCGATCGCCTCGCTCACCCGCGCGTTCTGGCTGAGCGGGGTATTGCCGATCATGCCGATGCGGAGCAAGCCGACCAATTTCCGATCGAGATTGCGTGCCTCGGCATTGAAGTCGGCGATGGTGCCGAGCAGTTCGCGCGCAAGCCCGGCGAAGCGTTCGCCCTTGGCGGTGAGCCGGAAGCCGCCGCGTCCGCGCTCGCACAACCGGTAGCCGAGCCTCGTTTCGAGGATCGCGATCTGGGTGCTGATCGTCGACTGGCCGACATTCAGCGTCGATTGCGCCGCGGACACGCCCCTGGCATCGGCTACCGCGAGGAACACCCGGAGAAAGCGCAGATCGAGATCGGACAGGTCGCCCAGCATTGGACTCATGATTACATCGATAAAAGCCGATGTAAACATTTCAACGTGTCGATTTTTTCCGGAAGATATTTTTTCTATCGTTTTATCATAAGCAATTTTACGCATCGTGAAAGATGATGAAAATGGTCGATTCAGTGTCCTTTCCTCCGCATCCGCAACCCCTGAGCGGCAACGAGATGCCGCGCAGCGGCGGTATCGCGACGATGATGCGGCTGCCTGCCGTTTCTGATCCGGCGGGGCTGGATGCCTGCTTCATCGGTATTCCTTTCGACACCGGCACCTCGAACCGCACCGGCACGCGGTTCGGCCCGCGCCAGATCCGGGCCGAATCCTCGCTGCTGCGGCCCTACAATATGGCGACGCGCGCGGCGCCGTTCGACAGCCTGCGGGTTGCAGATATTGGAGATGTCGCCGTCAATCCCTACAATCTTCTCGATTCGATCGGGCGAATCGAACAGGCGTTCGACCGGATCGCCGCCGTCGGCTGCCGGCCGATAACGTTGGGTGGCGACCACACCATCACCCTGCCGATTCTACGCGCGATGCGGCGCAAACACGGGCCGGTCGGGCTCGTCCATGTCGATGCCCATGCCGATGTGAACGACACCATGTTCGGCGAGAAGATCTGTCACGGCACGCCGTTCCGCCGCGCCGTCGAGGAAGGGCTGCTCGACTGCTCGCGGGTGGCGCAGATCGGCCTACGCGGGACTGGCTATTCGGCCGGGGATTTCGACTGGTGCCGTAAGCAGGGGTTCCGGGTGATCCAGGCCGAGGAATGCTGGCATCGCTCGCTCGCGCCGATGATGGCGGAGATCCGCGAGCGCGTCGGTGGCGGCCCGGTTTATCTCAGCTACGATATCGACAGCCTCGATCCCGCCTTCGCGCCGGGCACTGGAACGCCGGAGATTGGCGGCCTGACCGTGCCGCAGGGGCTGGAGATTATTCGCGGCATGGCCGGTCTAGACATTGTCGGCGCCGATCTTGTCGAGGTTTCCCCACCTTATGACCCGGTGGGCACCACGGCGCTGACCGGCGCGAACCTCGCCTATGAAATGCTGTGCGTGCTGCCCGGCGTCGAGCACCGGTGATGTCCGCGCAAGCCGAGGCCGAGGTAAGGCGGGCGGCGCAGGAGCTGGTCGCCCGGTTCGCCGCCCACGACACCGAAAACTATTTCGCCGTCTTCGCGCCGGAGGCGAGTTTCATTTTCCACACCACACCGCAGCCGCTTCCCTCGTGCGAAGCCTATCGCGCGCTGTGGCGCGCGTGGGAAGCGGACGGGTTCCGAGTTCTCGGCTGCGAGTCCTTCGAGCCGGATATCCGCGTTCATGGCGATGTCGCGATTTTTACCCACAGGGTTGAGACCCGGCTGACCGCCGGTGGCGCCGAACAGGCGGCGCTGGAGCGCGAGACCATCGTGTTCCGGCGCGGGCCCGATGGGCGGTGGCTCGCGATTCACGAGCATCTGTCGCCCTGCGCCAGCGGGTGACACCAAAGGCCGGCTTCACCGGCGAAACTATGACGGGAACACCAAAAATCCCGCTCTGAAATCAAGGAGATGTCCGAATGCAAACTAAAATCATGGATGCCGCCGGCACACGGCAGCTATCGCGGATCGAGCGGCGCTCGATCGACTATGTTCCCGACGCAGAGCGCCATGGCCGGGTGATCAACCAGGGACCGTTCTGGTTCCTAGGCAATTTCCAGTTCTTCACCATCGCGATCGGTTTCATTGGGCCGGGGATGGGGCTCGGTTTCGCGCCGACCGCCATTGCCGGCGCGCTCGGCATCCTGTTCGGCACGATTTTCATGGCATTTCATGCAAGTCAGGGACCGGATCTCGGCCTGCCGCAGATGATCCAGTCACGCGCGCAGTTCGGCTATCGCGGTGTCATCATCCCCCTGTTCGGCACGGTGTTCACCTTTGCTGGGTTCAACGTGGTCGATACCGTTCTGCTCAGCCAGGGGCTGCACAATCTCTATGGCTGGAGCATTCTCGCGGTATCACTGGTGCTTGCAGTGATCGCGGTGGTGATCGCGATCTACGGGCATGACTGGCTGCACCTGATTTTCCGCGTCCTGTTCTGGGTTAGCCTGCCGCTCTACGTGATCCTGACCATCGCGATCGCGACCGGCCATGTGCCCGGCAAACCGCCCGCCCATGCCGGGTTCACTTGGGTCGGCTTCGCCGCCGAATTCGCCGCCGGAGCAAGCTACAACATCACCTATGCACCTTATGTCTCCGACTACACGCGCTATCTGCCGCGCGCGAAATCCCGTGCCGGGCTGATTCTCAGCGTCTATCTCGGCGCCTCACTCGCCGCGATCTGGCTGATCGCGGTCGGTGCCTGGCTCGCAACCTATCTCGGCGCGCAGGACGGGCTGGTCGCTACCAGTGCCGCAGGCAATGCGATCTTTCCGGGATTCGGCGCGTTTCTCGTGCTCACCTCGGTCGCCGCCCTCACCGCGACCATGGGGCTGAACGCCTATTCGGGGATGCTGTCGGTTGTCACCATTGTCGATTCACTGCGCCGGATCGTGCCGACCAGCGCGATCCGGGTTGCCGGCATCCTGTTCATCGCGGCGATCTGGCTCGCGATCTCGCTGTCGCTGACGGCGAACGCGATCAACGCACTCTACGACACGCTGTCGATGATGCTCTATGTTCTGGTGCCGTGGACGGCGGTCAACCTGACCGACTATTTCTTCATCCGACGCGGCCATTACGCGATCGCCGATCTGTTCAGCGGCAACGGCGTCTATGGCAACTGGGGCTGGCGTGGCCTCATCGCCTATGCGGCTGGTTTTTTCGCCAGTGTGCCGTTCTTCAGCCTTTCCGGGTTCTATGAAGGGCCGATCGCGAAAGCACTCGGCGGCGTCGATATTTCCTGGACGCCGGGCCTTCTTGTGGCCAGTCTCGTCTACGTCGCCCTCGCGCGCGGAATCGACCGGGCCGGCGAGGCCGAGGCGATCGCGGCGAGCGATGAACTGCTGACCCAAGCTTGATGTTTCGGCGCGGCCCATGAATCCTGACCGGAACCAGACCGATACCAGATACGGGGAGTTCGAGACCGTGATCCGCAAGACCGATTTCTACATCGATGGAGAATGGGTGGCACCCGCGGTGCCGCACGACCTTCCGGTGATCAACCCCGCCGACGAGCAGGCCTTCGCGGTGATCTCGCTCGGGAGCAAGGCGGATGTGGACCGCGCGGTCGCCGCCGCGCGCGCCGCCTTCGAGCCCTGGGCGGCGACGCCGCTCGCCGAGCGGATCGCCCTGATCAAGAAACTTCTCGCGATCTATAATCGCCGCGCGCCGGAAATGGCGAAGACGATTTCGCTGGAAATGGGCGCGCCGATCGACTTCGCGCTCTCCGAGCAGGCGGGTGCTGGAACCTGGCATATCGAGGGGTTCCTCGAAGCACTGAAAAACTTCGCGTTCGAGCACGAGGCGAATGGCGACCTCATCCTGCGTGAGCCGATCGGTGTCTGCGCGCTGATCACGCCGTGGAACTGGCCGATGAACCAGGTGACGCTGAAGGTGGTGCCCGCGGTCGCGGTGGGCTGCACCGTTGTGCTGAAGCCCTCCGAGATCGCACCGATGTCGAGCATTTTGTTCGCCGAGATGATGGACGAGGCTGGCTTCCCCAAGGGCGTGTTCAACCTCGTGAACGGCGATGGCGCGGGGGTTGGCGAGGTGCTGTCTTCCCACCCTGATATCGACATGGTGTCGTTCACCGGATCGACCCGCGCCGGGCGTTCAATCATCCGCAACGCAGCGGAGACGATCAAACGCGTCACGCTCGAACTCGGCGGCAAGTCGCCCAACGTGATTTTCGCGGATGCCGACCTGCCGGCGGCGATCAAGCGCAGCATCACGCATGTGATGGAGAACGCCGGGCAGTCATGCAACGCGCCGACTCGGATGCTGGTCGAGCGTAAGGTTTACAACAAGGTGGTCGAACTCGCGTTGGAGGCAGCGAAGACCGTGACAGTGGGCGACCCGGCGCAGGGCGGAACGCATATCGGCCCGCTTGTCTCCGAGCTTCAGTTCAACAAGGTGCGCGACCTGATCGAGGCTGGCATCAAGGAAGGCGCGCGGCTTGTAGTCGGCGGGCCGGGCCGGCCTTCGGGGTTCAGTTGCGGCTATTTCGCCCAGCCGACGATTTTCGCCGATGTGAACAACGATATGCGGATCGCCCGCGAGGAGATTTTTGGGCCCGTACTGTCGATCATTCCGTTCGACACCGAGGATGACGCCGTGAGGATCGCCAATGACACGCCCTATGGCCTCGCCGCCTATCTGAGCACGGGCGACGAGAAGAAGGCTTCGCGCGTGGCACGGAAACTACGCGCCGGCATGGTGCATGTGAACGGGCAGTCGCTCGGCAAAGGCAATCCCTTCGGCGGCTACAAGCAGTCCGGCAGCGGCCGCGAGGGCGGCCATTTCGGTATCGAGGATTTCCTCGAGTTGAAGACGGTTTCCGGGGGTTATACCAAATCCCATCCTGTTTACCCAGCAATCTCAGCCAATTTCAGCAGCCGGTATGGCATTGGCGGTGTGTGAGCGGCGGCCCAGTTGAGTCTTGGGATCATGCTGGCCAGGTCGTAACGGCGATTGAAGCGATATTCGAACTCGGCGAGGTATCGTGGCACGTGCTTGCTGCTGATCGCCCGGTAGGTGCCGGTGAGTGCGGATTTGATGTTGCCGAGCGCTGTGTTCACCCACTTGAATGCCGGGCTGCGCGCGGCGGCCGGCCCACTGCCGGTGCGGATCACCTCATGCGCGCATCCGGCGTCGCTGACATGGCCGAAACAGGCGAGACCATCGCTGAGCACGGCGCAGGACGGATCGAGGCTGCGCAGGGCAAAGCGGGAAATCGCCTGGCCGGTGAACCCGGCCACCCGCCGCAGTTTCAGTCGAACCGGCTTGCCTTCAGGCGTGGTCTCGACTGCGGCGATGAAAGGGGTCTTGCCGGGCGCGCCTCGCCCGCGCTTGCCGCCGGAGCGTTCACCGCCGAGATAAGCATCATCGATCTCGACCCGCCCGGTCAGGCGTTTGCGCCCATCGCGTTCCAG